>DATGYU010000315.1:0-13771 GCA_035297625.1 Prolixibacteraceae bacterium | reverse complement strand
GGTATAGGTCCCCTGGGCTGAATAAGTCAAAGGATCGGTAGTTGTTGCAGTGATCTTTCCCTTGCAGTTATCAGTAGATGTTGGTGCAGTAATTGTTGCACTGCATTCACCGGTAATTACTGGCAAATCAGTGATGTCAGCAACAGGAGCAGTGACATCATCCACCACAACTGTTTGCGTTTGGCTGGAAGTATTGCCATTACCATCATCATAGGTCCAGTGGATGGTATAGGTCCCCTGGGCAGAATAAGTAAAAGGATCCGTAGTTGTTGCAGTGATTTTGCCTTTGCAGTTATCAGTGGCTGTTGGAGCAGTAACTGTTACAGAACACTCACCTGTAGCATCAGGTAAAGAAGCCATATCTGGAACAGGATGAGTTACATCATCAACAATCACATTCTGGTTAGCTGTTGTCACATTTCCGTTGCCATCATCAAAAGTCCAGGTGACAACAGTTGTCCCCTGTTGGGTAATGGGAAATACGGTAGAAGGGGTTCCAATCAGTGTTCCTTTGCAAATATCCGTTGTCGTTGGAGCAGTTGGTGTACCACTACACTCACCAACGGTAACATCTTGCAGGACAGGCATTAATGGTGGCACAATATCTTTAACTGTAATCACCTGAGTTCCAGGCATACTATGATTTCCTGAGGCATCTGAAGCATCCCATGAGCGGGTGAGCGTGTAATTATAATAATCAGGCAATAATGGATCGGTACCCCGTGTACTTACCTCACCCAGGTAATGAATAACAGGTGTACTATCACAATTATCGCTTGCCTTAGGAGTCCCAACGGCAGGTATGTTCTCGCAACCAGTGGTCATATCTGTGGGAATATCAGCCAAAACCGGTTCTGTTATATCCTGAACAACAGAGTGGACAGTCACTGAATTATTCGATTCATCCTTATCTATTATTGAAGAGGTAACTGTTGTAATAGAGGTTATTGACGGTATAAAAGAACAGGATGGAGTTATTTTTACCTGATATTCTACTGAACTTCCAACTTCAAAGGTGCTAATTACAGGCCAGGCAATAAAGCCGTCCAGATTAATTCCTCCATCAGAAATAAATCCAACGTTCAAACCTGTGGGCAACTGATTCTTAATTTCCACATTACTTGCAGCAATATCTCCTATGTTACTAATTTTGAGGGTATAGGTATTTTGTTTCCCGGGTTCCATTATCATCTTCTCAGATAGTACTTCAACCTTCATATCGGGAAGTACTGATACAGGAATAGTGGCAATTGAAGTATTATTATTTAAATTTGATTCATTTTCGGAAGTACTGATGATGGCTTTGTTGGTAATGATTGTTGTACCAGGATTAAATTTGCTTCCCGGATCGATAAGTGCGCTATAGGTAATTGATCCTGATTGTCCGGGGGTAAGCGTTCCTAAGGTCCAAGAGATTTCGCTTCCAGATTGCGTTCCACCGCCAGCATTTACTATGTTGGTATGCACCTCGTCAAACAAATCCTTTATCAGCGAATTAGGAGCATCACAGGAACCAATATTTTGATAGCTTAGCGTATATGTGATACTTTCACCTTTTCTTGCAGGAGTTGAAGATAATTTGGCAGTCTTTGAAATTACTAAATCCGGATAGGATTTAATGGTAGTGACAACTGTGGCCTGGGGCGGATTTGATGCATCACAACCATCATAGCTGGCAGAAACGGTATTGGTAATAATACCGCCACAATTGCTAAGTGAATTCACTCTCAAGGTAATGTTTATTGTTTTAGCACCTGCTAATCCATACTCCAGATTCCCCAATGACCATTGGTTATCACCCCCCGGATCGGGAGCAGGCGTTGAACTGACGAATGAAACATTAGGCGGATAGGTTTCTTTTATGATAAAATTATTTGCAGCATAAGTATCATTTGAGTTAAAGGCATAAATAGTATAGTTAAGCAATTCACCTGCTTCTACAGGATCCTTGTCATCAATCTTGGAAAGGCTTACCAATGGATAATGAGGTGCCCCATCTGTCTGGGTTTGAATTTTTCCAACTCCACTATAGCCACTAGCGGAAGATGTTGCAATTACATCATGGCAACTCCATTTTCCAGGATTTGTACCTTTAGGTGCCGTGAGTTTCAGAAGGAAGAAATATGCCTGGTCTGGTTCTATCCAATCCGTCTTGGTGATGGTATTACCATTCAGATCGGTAAATGATGCAGACAACTTGTCATAATCCTTACCACCTGGCCCGTCACAATCATAATTCAAAGAGCTTAAATCGTACCGATCATATACATTGCCATTATTGGAAACCTGAATCATATAATAAATCGTGGTGCCGGTAGCAGATTTAATTACCCCTGAAGCATTGTTAATATGTACGCTATAATTCTGTACAATTGTTGTTGACACTGTATTGCTGTGAAGCGGTATCACAGTACTATTGCTTTTTATGGTTGCATAGCTATTGAGTATAGCGGTCGCGGATGGTATATAGTATCCTGAAGAATATTGAGAATCTCCACTACCGGGTATCCCCGCTTTAACAGTAACTGTAATCTGACGTTCGCCATTACTTAATAATGCCAATTCCGGAATTTGTGATTGATTCCATGTAATTTCATTACCTAAAACGACACCTTGCGGATTGGATGAAACATATGTATAGGTTTCCATATCAGGCAACTGGCTTGTTATTATAACATCGGAAGCAGTAGTTAAACCGGCATTCATGTATTTAATAACATAGGTTATCTCATCCCCTGGATCCGCATTAATATGCGAAGCTGTGACAGATATTTTTAAGTCTTCTTGCCCAAAGCCGGGCAAAGCATTTATCAAAAATGCAATAAACAGTAAGGTTAAAGAAGTACAAAATTTCATAGTTTCTTATTTGGAATTTGCGTTAATTTCATTACAGAAATTTCCAGAATGGAACAAGAAGGGCCCAGCACAATTCTTTAAACCTTAACCACTTATTACAAGCAATACAAAAAGGGAGTAATTGCATTTACTTATAAAATTGCCCGATATATTTCCAGAATTATTATTACCAGAAGTGAGTTTAATTTTTGAGAACAGGATATTTATAGTAGCACTAAAAAACACCAGATTTTATAGACCTAGTGTAAAAGTCATTGGATAACTATCTTTGAAAATACTTTCCGAGAATGAAAAAAAATCTGTTATTTACTTATGGTGTAAAATCTGTTAGCTCTTTTTACCTTTAAAGAGGCATTTGCTGTCTGCAATTTTATGTTCCATCATTTATAATAAATGCCCAAAACAAGCTGTTAGTGATCAGCCTGTAACATCCTGGACTTTCCCATTATCTGTAACCTTTCTGTAACTTTTCTGTAACCTTGCTGTAACCATAGATACAGCAAGGTTACTAATGGATATGAGACATGTTACAGATATTGGAATAGTCCAGCATGGCAATGAAGTAATAATGCCATTCCGCTCTAATTTGAAATTGCTCTGATTTTATTTGAATAATTGGGATCAATAAAATAGAAGTTGATGCTAACAGCATAAATGAGATCGGGAGAAGTGATGTATAATTATGAATCAGGCATTTAATGTATTTGAATTATGAATATACATTAAAAAAGAAGAAAAAAAAATAGATACGGGAATCCTAACAGTGACCCACATCTTAATGCCATCACTCCAGTTTATTTTAACCTGTAAGTTGTTATTTTGAAGGACTTAATGAGGTTCCTATTTTCCATTTCATAAATTAGAATTAATGAAGCTATTTCTAATTCATAATTCTAATTTGTCCCTTCATAAAAAGAATTTTCTGCTTTCAATCAGCTGCACTTTCAATAATCAAATAAAGACTGAAAGAAATTGAATTTCTAATTTTCTAAATTGGAATTCTAATAAGTAATCAAATATATTTATTTTTCTTCTAATTTTTTAACAGAATTTATAATGTTAGACAATTTATACTCTTTAAAAATAATACTGTTCTAAAAGATATAAATCAGCCATTTATAAGATAAATCCCACAAAATAAAGCTGCATTACGACGAACCGTAATTACTGAAAACATTACAGTGTTTCAAAAAATGCATTACATAGAGCGCATTTTTTGTTTAAAAGAGAAATATGGAAGTAAATAGTAGTAATATGTTTGAGTTATCCAAATAATTTATAATTTTGCGCCACCTAAATTTAGGTTTAAAGTATTCATGTTTAATTAATTTAGATGTTTTATGAAAAACCAGTATGAAACCGTTTTCATTATAACTCCCGTTTTATCTGATGTTCAGGTAAAGGAAACGGTAAAAAAATTCAGGGACATCGTCACCGAACATGGTGGAGAGATGATCAATGAAGAGGACTGGGGATTACGCAAGCTAGCTTATCCCATTCAAAAAAAATCGACAGGGTTCTATCAACTCTTCGAGTTTACTGCAGAACCTTCGTTTGCAAAAACGTTGGAAACTCAATTCAGACGTGACGAACGTATTATCCGTTTCCTGACTTTCAGCAAGGATAAATATTTCGTTGCTTATAGCGAGAAAAGAAGAAATAAAAACAAAGCTAAAACTGAAAAGGAGAACTAAGGTATGTCAGCAAATTCAAGTGAAATCAGATATTTGACCCCACCATCGGTTGAAATCAAAAAGAAAAAGTATTGCCGCTTTAAAAAGAACAAAATCAAATTCGTGGATTATAAAGATCCTGAATTCCTGAAAAAATTCTTAAATGAACAAGGTAAGATTTTACCACGTCGTCTAACAGGAACTTCTTTGAAGTATCAGCGCAAAGTATCCCAGGCAGTAAAAAGAGCCAGACATCTCGCTTTGCTTCCATACGTTACCGATATGATGAAATAATTTTAAAGCCGTAAAGTAAAATGGAAATTATATTATTGCAAGATGTTGCACGTTTAGGATCAAAAGATGATGTTGTTACCGTAAAAAACGGTTTCGGACGTAACTATTTGATTCCTCAAAAGTTGGCTGTTATTGCCACCGAATCAGCTAAGAAAGTACTGGCTGAAAACACCAAGCAAAGAGCACACAAGGAAGCAAAATTGAAAGAACTTGCTTTGGGTGTTGCCGAGAAACTAAAAACTGTTCAACTGGTTGTTGGCGCTAAGACAAGCAGTACCGGAAAGATCTTCGGTTCGGTAAATACAATTATGCTTGCTGAAGCTATCAATAGCAAAGGTTTTGAAATTGATCGCAAACAAATCAGTATTGCTGACGACAGTATTAAGGAAGTAGGAAACTATACCGCAAAAATTAAATTGCACAGAGAAGTAATCGTTGAATTACCTTTCGAAGTAGTTTCTGAATAATCATCCATCGTTTATAACCAAGATTCAAACATTTTTCAAACAGATAGAGCCACCCGTCCTCACATGCGGGTGGCTTTTTTTATTGAAGGACTAAAAAGTTCCATGTTCCAAGTTTAAAGTTGCGGAGTGCTTAGCGTAAATCGTCTAATTGTAAATTGCAGTGTACTGACCACTTCCTTTTTCCTTCCTCTGAACAATACGATAAAAAGATAGTTATAATTATACGCTATAACTAAACTTATTCAGGATGAAAACTTCCTTCCCACGACCTACCTTTCTATTGGTATTTGTCCTATTGTTTTCATTTATAACTCGTGCCCAAACGATCCAGGATTCCATTAAAAACCAGGTGGAGACTATGGATGGCAATGAATACATTGGCATTATTCTAAATCAGACATCAGAATCCATTCGTTTAAAGACTGAAACATTGGGAGAAATCACCATTCCCCGTTCAGAAATAAGAAGAATAACACAGCTATCTGCCACAAAAAGTAAGGATGGCACCTATTGGTTGGATAATCCCCAGGCAACTCGCTATTTTTGGGCGCCCAACGGCTATAATCTGAAAGCCGGGGAAGGCTATTACCAAAACGTTTGGGTATTGTTTAACCAGGCAGTTGTAGGACTGACTGATTATTTCTCCGCGGGTGCAGGTGTAATGCCGCTGTTTCTTTTTGATGGTGCTCCTACCCCTGCATGGGTTACCGCAAAATTCTCAATTCCGGTTATCGAAAACAGGATTAACCTGGGGGCCGGTGCATTGATTGGAACCGTTTTGGGGGCTGAAAATACAGACAATCCAAGTTTTGGAGTAGTATATGGAATATCAACTTTCGGCTCAAAGGATGTCAACCTAAACGTTGGTCTCGGCTGGGGATTTGCCGGCGGTGAAGTAGCTGACAATCCCACATTAAACGTCAGTACATCCATTAGAACAGGAGCCAAAGGTTATTTCATTTCTGAGAACTATCTGATAGGTACTCCTGAAGAGACAGTTGTCATCGCGATGATTGGAGGACGGCGCATTATCAAACATGCAGGCCTTGATTTTGGCGTTGTATTGCCCTTTTCTAAAGATATTAACGGTTTTATTGGTATTCCCTGGCTTGGGCTTACCATTCCCTTTGGGAACACTTCTTCCTCCATGACAAGGTAATTGTTTAAAAATACAGGGACAGCAAATTTGTTTTTTACTGTCCCTGCAAAAGAAACAAAGGAATATTGAATCCTATCTTTTACCTGGTGAATTTGAACCAGTCTACATCAAACAGGTCGGTATCTTTGCCATAGAATCTGAACCAGACGGCATGAACTCCTTGGGTTTTCTTCACCGGGCAGCTTAGCGTTACCCATTGCTTATCTCCTTGTGCGGCAGGAACATTGATTGTCCCAATGGACTGGTGCCATGGCTGATCCAAAGCAACCTGCAGGAAACCTCCCATTTTTCCGGGGGCCACTCTAACGACAAAGCTATCCACCCCTGCTTCAAAATTGATGTATTTATAAGCTGCGTTGTCATTGTTTTTAATAGCAGTCAGCTCTTCTTTACCCGGTTCATAAAGATCAATGTAAGTGTTGCCAAACAGCAGGCAGGCTTGTTCGGCCTCAATGGTCGATGTTGCTTTTAACGGGGCACCGGCTCCCTGGGTGGTCATCTCCACCTCATTGATACTTCCATCGGCATTGAAGGTGATGGGCTCCACGCAAGCCTTTCTCATCATATTGCTGTTATGGGTGGCACGATGGTAAAAAACATACCATTTTCCTTTAAACTCAACAATAGACCCATGATTATTCCAGTTGGATGGATCGCAGTTGGCATTGTCAATGATCACGCCCCCGTATTTGAAAGGTCCAAAGGGTGATTTCGCAGTGGCATAACCTATACAGGTTGGCCTGTTGGAACGTCCCATATGGGCATAGATGAAATAATAGATGCCATTTCTTTTGACCATATAACCCCCTTCATGAAAGAAGTGCTCTTTCTCGGTAATCACACTGTCTTTAAGAGTCGACAAATCAAGCTCGGTCATATTGGGTTTTAACTTAGCCACCTTTGCTGAGAACTGTCCCCAGATATAATAGGCCTGACCGTCATCGTCCATAAATACACAAGGATCAATCTCGCTGATGCCTTTAGTATCCATCTTTTTACCATTCACAAAAGGGCCAAGTGGTGATTTACTGGTTGCCACCCCTTCGGCTTCTGTACCTGAAGGCTGACAGTAATACATGTAATAAGTTCCATCCTTATATTGCACATCAGGGGCAAACAGCAGCTCATCGTTATAGGGCACCTGATCATTCTTTCCTTTGGAGGAGAAAACATCTTTGGTAAGGTCCCAGTGGAGCAGGTCGGATGAGCTTAGCACATGATGGGTCCATGAGCAATAATAGTTTACACTTTCGTCATTCGAGCCGTAAATATAGATTTTCCCGTCCTTCCAGACATGAGCCGAGGGATCAGCAATATAGACTCCGGCAGGTACAATGGGATTCTGTGCATTGATTATTTGTGAAATGAAGAACAATATAACGAGGAAAACAATATGGTTTTTCATAGTTAATTAAGTTAATAGTTACAGAGTAAAAGTATAAAGATTTCTGCAATACCAGGCTATTGAAATAAAAGACACATAATTATTTCTTTTCTTTAAAGGTGCCCTTTTGGAATAACAAATTTATGTTTATATTTATTCTTAATGTCTTTCCAAACAAAAAAAACTGAACGCGGATATAAAATGATGAAGCGGATTTATAGCTGATTTATTCCAACAAGTTGGAAACGGATCAATAAAAACACAAAATACTGGCTTTAACCATCCAATTTTAAATACATGGATTTACTCTATAAAGAAATAACAGAAAAGATTATTAAGGGGTATTTTAACGTGTATAATACGCTCGGATATGGTTTTCTGGAAAAAGTATATGAAAATGCCATGGCGTTGGAACTTCATGAATTGGGATTAGAGGTAAAATGCCAATATCCAATTGCAGTATTTTACAATTCTAAGAAGATTGGTGATTATTTTGCCGACATGTTAATCAACAACAGAGTAATCTTAGAATTAAAAGCTTCAAAACACCTTATGGAAGAACACGAATGTCAATTAATAAATTATTTAAAAGCAACGAATATTGAGGTTGGATTATTAATGAATTTTGGTAAAGAGGCAGAATATAAAAGAAAAGTTTTCATGAATAAGTTTAAAAAGCTTAACAATTCATCCCTGTGCAAATAATCAGGATTTGGTTTATTCGAAATATGAAATATTTCCAAATCCTGATTAATCCGCATTATCATTAAAATCCGCGTTCCAATTCTATAAACCGAGCAGCACTTCCTCAGGCGACCTGCCCCCATAAACCAGTCTTTCGGGGTTTTCAATCATTTCCTTGACCTTTACCAAAAAGCTAACCGAATCCTTGCCATCAATAATACGGTGGTCGTATGAAAGCGCTACATACATCATTGGCCTTATCACCACCTGCCCGTTGACCGCTACCGGCCGATCGACAATATTGTGCATGCCCAAGATGGCCGATTGCGGTGGATTGATAATAGGGGTCGAGAGCAGCGATCCAAAAGTGCCCCCGTTGGTAATGGTGAAAGTTCCCCCGCTCAATTCTTCTACACTGATCTTTTTGGTACGCGCCTTTTCTGCCAAATCTTTTATTTCCTGTTCAATCTGAGCAATACTTTTACTTTCTGCATTTCTGATAATGGGTACCATCAGTCCCTTAGGCGTCTGGACAGCAATGCCTACATCCACATAGTCAAAAGAGACAATATCTTCCCCTTCAATCTGAGAGTTGATAGAAGGATGGAATTGCATGGCCTGGGCCACGGCCTTGGTAAAAATGGACATGTAGCCCAGCTTCAATCCATATTTCTCCACAAATTTATTTTGAAGCCTTGTACGCATGTCGATCACGTGGCTCATATCGATCTCGTTGAAGGTGGTCAGCATAGCCGTCTCATTCTTAACAGCTACCAACCGTTCACTAAGCTTTTTGCGCAAAGGGGACATCTTATCCTTTTTATCAGAGCGGGAGAAAGAAGTCTTTACTGCTGTTTTAGGCTGATCCTGTTCCTTGGGCAACGCTATCACGGCTTCTATATCGCTTTTTGTGATACGGTGTATCCCAGTGAGCACTTCATCCATGGTTAGATGATTCTCATCCATCATCTTATGGGCCACGGGCGTAATTTTCACGTTAGTCTCTATCGGCTTTTCATTCTTTTCAACCACAATAACCTTTTCCGGTTCAACAACCGGGTTATCCTGGGGCTCGGCAAACAGCTCAGAAGCAATAGGCTCTTTTACCTGTTTTTTCTCCAGCACTTTTTCAGGTGCCTTCTCCTGTTTTTTCACTGAAGCAGCATTGGTATCTATCGTGCAGGCTACAGTGCCAACTGCCACCGTTTCCCCTTCATGAACCAGTATTTTTATCTTGCCGTTTTCACTGGCAGTCAAGGTTAGCGTTGCTTTGTCGGATTCCACTTCAGCAACTTCCTGATCTTTTTCTACCATGTCGCCATCAGCAACAAGCCATTTACCAATCTGTACTTCCGTAATGGACTCCCCCGGAGTAGGTATTTTTATTTCAGCTAACATGTTTGGTCTTTATTAGGATTGATTTTTTATTTCTATTTTTCTGAACGCTGATTTCCTCTTCTCAATCTCCTTGAATAAGTCTAAAAAGGATTGAAGAATTGATTACTGAAAACTGATCACCCTTCCTTTCTCCTTGTTTCTTGCCTTCTCCTATTCAACATTTACCATTTCCTGTCCGTTGGCTAAAGCCGGAACGGCAAAGGATATTGATCTGAACAATATTACTGATACCAGAATTACTGCAGCGCCTGAAAACTGATCACTGATCACTGCAACATTCCCTTAGCTGCTTGCCCCCTGCCCGCTCCTGGTGCCAACAGGCGCATGGTTAATTGCTATCTTTTGCTCAAAAATTCTTTCCAGAATTTCCTGTAACCTTAGGTTATGCTGAAACATCAATCCAACCGCCGGACTTGCACTTGCCGGCCGGGAGATCAATTCAAAGGGAACATCAGGAATAAAACGCCGGATATGTTGCCATGCGCCCATGTTGGCCGGCTCATCCTGCGCCCAGATGATCTTATCTGCCTTTGGATATTTGGCAATGATCGACTTGATACGATCAATGGGTAACGGGAATAATTGCTCCACACGGATAACAGCGATATCGGTAATCCCTTCCTCGGCCTGTCGTTTATGAATATCGTAATATAGTTTCCCGTAAGTAAAAACCACCTTATTGATCTTGTTTGGTTTAACCACTGTATCTTCTATGATTTCCTGAAAGGTTCCATCAGCAAGTTCTTCAAGTGAAGAAGTCACCATCGGATGCCTAAGCAGGCTCTTGGGGGTAAAAATAATCAAAGGTATCCTAACGCTCCAGTGCATCTGGCGCCTCAGCAGATGAAACATATTGGCCGGGGTAGTAGGAACTATCACTTGCATGTTATTGTCGGCTGTAAGGTTTAAAAACCGCTCAATTCGGCCACTTGAATGTTCAGGGCCTTGACCTTCATATCCATGAGGCAAATAAAGCACCAGCCCGTTCATCATTCCCCATTTTTCATAGGCCGAAGAGATATACTGGTCAAAAATCACCTGGGCCACGTTGGCAAAATCACCAAACTGGGCTTCCCAAATGGTCAGTCCTTTAGGATTGGCCAGGGCATAACCATATTCAAAGCCAAGGACCCCATATTCCGATAGATGCGAATTGTAGGCATGGAACCTGGCCTGGTGATCACTGATGTTTTTTAAAGGAAAATATTTCTCGTCGGTATCTTCCACCACAAAGGCTGCGTGGCGATGAGCAAACGTTCCGCGTTCAGTATCCTGCCCGCTTAACCTGACCAGGTAACCTTCCTCCAGTAAAGTGCCATAGGCCAGCAATTCACCCATCGCCCAGTCGAGCCGGTCGTCAAGCACCATCATACGCCGGTCTTCCACAATACGGCTTATTTTCTTGAAAAATTTCTTGTCTTCCGGCAGCGTATTCATACGCTCGGCAATACGCAAAAGCTCCTTTTTCTTAACTCCTGTCTTTACTGGTTTAATTAAATTTACTTCCGGCGGGAAATTAAACGCAGTGTATTCACTGCTCAAAAAGCGACGGACCACCACTTTTTCTATCTTTTGCGATTCCTTGTACTGGTCTTCAAGGTACTTGTCAAATTCATTGTTCAGCTTTGAAGCTTCGGTCTTGCTTAATACGCCCAATTCTGCCAGTTTACTGGCATAGATATCCCTTGGATTGGGATGCTTTTCAATTTCTTTATAAAGCAGTGGCTGTGTAAAACGTGGTTCATCACCTTCGTTGTGCCCGTATTTACGGTAACAAAGGATGTCGATAAAGACATCAGAATGGAATTTCTGCCTGAATTCCATGGCCAGCTTTACTGTAAAAATAATGGCTTCGACATCATCGCCGTTAATATGAAATACGGGAGAACGGGTCACTTTGGCAACATCGGTACAGTAGGTACTTGAACGTGCCTCCAGGTAGTTGGTGGTAAAGCCCACCTGGTTATTGATCACCAGATGGATCGTGCCTCCTGTTTTATAACCCTGCAATTGCGACATTTGTATCACCTCGTAAACAATCCCCTGGGCAGCAATGGCAGCATCACCATGAATAACGATAGGGGCCACCTTGTCGAAATTTTCATCATACTGGGTATCAATACGCGAACGGGCCATCCCCTGTACCAGCGAAGCCACCGTTTCCAAATGTGAAGGATTGGGCACCAGGCTAAGTTTTACCTGTTTACCATGATCTGTTGTTATTTCATTTTCATAGCCCAGGTGGTATTTCACGTCCCCCAGCGAAAGATCGCTTTCATATTCGGTTCCTACATATTCTTTAAAAACATGAGAATATGGTTTTTCGACAATATTGGTAAGTACATTTAATCTGCCGCGATGGGCCATTCCAATTACAAATTCAGCGATGCCCAGCTCGGCTCCGTGTTCAATAACCGCATCCAGTGCTGGGATGAGCACTTCTCCACCCTCCAGCGAAAAACGCTTTTGGCCTACAAACTTTTTATGGATGAAGTTTTCAAAGCCTACGGCTATCTTTAAATGGTAATAAATATGAAGTTGTTGTTCCGGGGTAAAAACCTGGGAGTTACGCGTAGATTCCATCTTCGATCTTAACCATTCCATCAGCTCTGGCGTTCTCATGTATACATACTCCACGCCCACCGACTGGCAATAGGTGGCTTCCAGGTGTTCAATAATGGCCCTAAGGCTAGCCGGACCTATGCCTATTTCGTTGCCCGCTTTAAAGACAGTGTCTAAATCGGACTGCTGTAACCCGAAGTTTTCAATAGCCAGCGTAGGAGTATACTGCCTGCGCGTTCTGACAGGATTGGTCTTTGTAAAAAGATGTCCACGCTGTCGATACCCGTGAATGAGGTTCAGGATGGCAAATTCCTTATCTATTTTATCATCATGGGGTGCACTCTCCTGCCCGTTAAAGCTCTTGCGGGCAAACTCAAACCCGGTAAAGAAATTCTTCCAGCTCGCGTCAACCGATTCCGGATCATTAAGATAAGAGGCATACAACGCTTCAACTGCAGCAACTTCCTGATTCCCCACTTGCGAAAATTTATCCATAATTGAATGAAGGTTATTTCAGTTTTTTAATATAAGCAATTAAATTAACAATCAGTCATTTTTAAAGTTTAGGGATACGCCAGATTTGGAGTTTAGGAACGGTAAAATCTATTTGTAATTTATATTTTCTCTTCCTTATAACTGGTCATGGTAAAGACAATCCTTTTTCTCAGCCTCCTTGCAAGCCGCATTCTTTCATTTATACCTCAAAGCATACACTTTCCGAGTACTCATTGCGCTTGCTGGAAGCAAAGAACAGGTAGACATGCTTGATGGGAACATTGATAACAGGCAGAGCAAAGGCGCCTCCCAGATCCTTTCGGCGAATGGTAGTAGCCATCATATCGGTATAGGCATCCCCGGTACTACAGATGACCATCAGTTCATCCTCCAGCCGTTCGCCTTTGGGCTGCGATTTGTTTTGCCAGGTAGCGGTGATTAACGGCTCACCGGCTACTTTTCGTTGGGCTGTGAATTCCTGGGGAAGCGGTAGCCTTCCTGTTGAAAACTGGAGCATTCGTACATCAATGATGCTGCCGTCGGTGGCGAAAGCAGGCAGGTTGGTCTTGATAAACAGGGCATAGCCATTCATTTTCTGCGCCCCCAGGTTCCATATCCCCGGGATCTGCGAATACTTGATCTTGCGCCACAGTCCCGATGCCTCTTTGAATCTTTTGCGGTGCAGCTGCTGGGCCTCTGTCCATGAATTACTCGTTCTTTGCTGGGCGGTTTTGACGAACGTTTCACCATTTAACTGGTAAAATACCACGTTACCCACTTTGCCGTTAACCATCTCTCC
>DATGYU010000314.1:0-3460 GCA_035297625.1 Prolixibacteraceae bacterium | reverse complement strand
CAGAGGCATACATATAGGATGGGGCAATGACATACCATTTGGGAAAAGCCAGGCTTAACGAAGTGGCTGTTGCAAAGGCATCCGAGGTATGGCCTGAGGGGAAGGAGGGACTTCCAGCGGAGCTTACTTTTTGAATATCGGGATAGGTAACAAAAGGTCGTGGCCGGTTAAAGGCATATTTCATAGTAGTTGAAACAGCAGCGGCCACAAAAAAGGAAGCGCCCATCATGATGCCTTTATCCTGCAGGGCCTTGTCTTTCTCAATCAATCCGGTTCCAAATACAATCATGGGGGCTGCAATACTCACGGGGCCAATACTATTGGTGATTGTTTTAAAAGTTCCATCGAGATGAACATTGCGGTCAACATTGATTTGTCTTAAAAGACGGATATCTATATTTTGGGAATACAGGGTCAGAGAAGGCAAAAGCAGTAAGAGAAACAAGATGTTTTTAATTCTCATAATCTTCGAATGAAACGATTTTTAGCAATGATCCTTTTTTATTTATTCGGTTTCAAATTGATCAGGATCGATAGAGGAACCAAAGTGAAAAGGCTATAAAAACTTAATATAAATATATAAATTTCATGACCAAAACTCATTGAATGAGCAATTAATTACTGTTGTTTTTTGAAATTTTCAATTGATAACCCAAGGTCCATTCCAGAAAATCAGAAACATGATAGTTGTAGGCCCTAAGATTTACCCCGGCAAACAAGTGTTTATTTAATTGATAATGTAACCCAAGCCGCTGATAGGTAGCGGGCTCTTTATTGGTTGAATGTTTTCGGAGCACATAGAAGCCCGGCTGAATGACCATCGACAACTTGTTGATGACCAATTCATAGGATGGAAAAACACTTAATGAGAGCTTGTTGCCTTGAAAGCCTTCCTTGGATTCAGGTGAACCGTTCTCAATAAAAACACTGGAATTGAAGGAGCCATCGTAACTCAGGCACATCCCCACACCCAATTTGGACTTGTAGTTTACCTGCCGGTTCAGCACCGTTGTAAAGCCATAAACCGGATAATAAACCCCTTTGTATTTTTGGATGGTATCCACATCGTTCATTTTATAAAGGACATTTTTTGCTCCTCCAAAGACTGAAAAATCAACTGTTGTGTTTTTTATATAGGCAGGGATTGCATGCTTTGACTCTTTCATATTGACCCTGTTGATCCGGTATTCCAAACTAACCTTTGGAGAAAATGTATTCAATCCAAAATTAGGACTTTTCAATGCCCCGTTGGAAAAATGGGTAAAGCTATAGCCTAATCCAAGGTCAAAATGGCGACTTAATTCAAAATTCAGGTTGGCCCCCAGATCAATAAATACACTTTCTGTAGCTCCCAACGAAATATTGTAATTGTTTTCCGATGGATTGAAAGCCTCCCAGTTGAAGGTAAAACCAAAGCCTGCTTCATAATTCAAACTACACTTGTTCCATCGTTTAAAAGGGGCTTTAAAAATGCCATATAAAGCAATTGGGGTTCCAAATCCTTTATTATCGGGGAAACGGGCCGAATAGATACCCACTCCATAAGTTGGCAGGCCATAGCTTTGCTCCCAAAGTTGATTCCCCGCTGTTTGTTTTAATACCTGAAAGGAGAGGGCTGCATATTCAATGTTTTTGTCGTCAGGAGCGTTGGCTTGTCTTAAATAGGGGTTGGTAGCCAGCACTTTTCCGTATTGGACATACCCGGCATAAATAAGATTTTTTTTTACCTTAAGGGTATCCTGCTTTTCAGCAAATACATCATTCACAGTAAAAACCCAAACCAATGAAAAGTAAAAGAAAATTCGTAATAATGATTGATTTTGAAGGATATGCATGAATTATTTCTTTTACCTTAAATGCTATTGTTCCTTTCCAAAATTACAAAATAAATTTATTTATATATCACTACTTTAGAACTATGGGTTCCTGCCCTGAGCAGGTAAATGCCTTTGTTAAGGTCCGAAACATCGACTGTTGTTACCCCGTTGGAATTCAAGTTGATTTGTTTGACCAATTGTCCCAGGGAAGAATACAATGCTGCCGTCAAAACAGAGTTGTCGTTCACAGTAATCTTCAGCTGATCAGTTGCAGGATTTGGATATACCGTAATGGATGAACTGTTCGAAATCGCTGGAGCGCTGACCATTACATCTGTTGAAAGAAGTTTCCAGTTTTCGCCAAAATGGTTATCCACATCAAAGCTGTCCAGGGTAATTCCTTCCTGCGAATTTTGCGCAATTGGCCATGGCGATTTATTGTTGTAAATCACCTGGTCGATTACCTTTCCATATTTATTAACCAGCTGGATTTTCTCTCCTTCATCGGCCAGGTGCCCGCTTTCCCATTGGTAAACATTGGCTCCCCTGTGGTCCCAAAAAGCAGAGGCGGCATTAGAGGTAACGTAGATTTTCTCTTTGGCACCAATGGAAGTTCCTGCCGGGAACATAAAGGTAACCCCGCTTGCAAACTGGCAACTATCCAGTTGAATTCTTGAATCTCCGGGATTGTACACCCCGATAAATTCAAGGTCTTCAGTACCCAAGTCCGTCATATAGGCAATATCGCTGATCATGACAGACACCGGAAGCTGGGGAAGCTTCAGGTTGGCCCCTATCGTTCCGTCGGTTGCCGCACCAATGAGGGGGGATGCCGATAAGAGCGAGAAGTCGTTCACAGCAGGGTTGGTAAACAGCGGATTTACATTCAGGTTATTATTTCCCGCAGGCAACAGTTCGGTGTCATCCGATGAATTGGAAATCTGCATGGCTGAATATTCATCACTGAAATAACCTGATTCATACGAGTTGGACAGGATGGAGTTGGTGACTACCAGGTTGGATCCGGCATCTCCTACATGCTTTTGATAATTGGCAATGGCAATAAGATTTCCGTAATAGGTACAGTGGTCAATATGCACGCTGCTGGAATCTTTCATCCCTGCACCCATACCACAGTTGATAAATACGGAATTGACGATTTTTGCCGATGATTGCTGGCCAATAGAGACCCCTTTATCCTGGAAGTTATAGGCCACAATACCATCGACAATAACATTCTTGGAGTGATCTCCAAAATCCACCGCATCGGAGTTAAAGCCATCCATGTCATGAAAATAACAGTTTCTGACAATGCTGTAAGCCTCTGCCATATCGCCAAAATCAATGGCATCACAATCCAGCTTGTCATTGCCGATAAATTCATCATTCAACATGAGTATCTTGCCCTTTTTTACATTGATCAGATCGCAGCCGGTATAATCAGAATGTACACGGCTGTTCACAAACAAAGAATGACAATTGTAAAGATTGATCGGGTTTTTGTATATGTTCTCCACCGAAATGCTGTCCAGTACCACCCACGAGTTGTCAATAGCCAGGGCGGCAATATCACGAACCGGATTTGGCCCTTCCGAGGCATTTTCAATGATTACATTCCTAAACCAGATAGTATCGCTGGCATT
>DATGYU010000313.1:0-2659 GCA_035297625.1 Prolixibacteraceae bacterium | reverse complement strand
AATTATTTTCTAATGATTAGTGAATGTTTGACATCTTCTTAGAGAATTCCTTAAATAGTCTTTTTGTATACCCCGATACTAACTTATTGGCTGATTCAGAATGAATTTATACACCGGATCTGCTTCAGATTGGACAACAGTGACATGTAAAGGTTGCCAAGCTTTGTTAACTGTGGAATGCCGTGATTACTGTGGTCATTAAGGTTGGGGGGCGGGTTGATGGAATTCATGAACCCTGCATCTCTTTTGGCGAATCTTTTAAATTAGAATGATTGTGAGTTATTCTTATTCTTTCAAATACAAATTGCTGTCGCCGTAGCTTAAAAACCGGTAGTTGTTTGCAAGGGCATGTTCATAGATGGTTTTCCACTGATCGCCCAGGTAAGCTGAAATTAATAATAAGAGGGTGCTTTGCGGCTGATGGAAATTGGTGATCAGCCCGTCGGTCATGCGAAACTGATAACCTGGAACAATAATGATTTGAGTGGAGGCGGATAAGAATTCACTGTTGGTTTTATCCAGCAGGGCGATCAAGGCATGCAGTGCTTCATGTTTGGAAATAGGAGTTCCCGCATTTTCATAAGCTTCCCATTGCGTGACTTTTAAATCTTCAATGTTGATATTCTCATTCTTTAATGTTTGAACGCCCAGCCAGTACATGCTTTCCAGGGTTCTGACCGAGGTGGTGCCAACGGCTATCGTTTTTCCTTTGTGATTGAGGAGCTTTTGCAGAAAATCGCGGCGTATATAAAAGTTCTCGGCATGCATCTCATGGCCCGAGATGGTCTCACTTTTTACAGGCTGAAAGGTGCCGGCCCCAACATGAAGGGTCAGCTCTGCCAATTCATGCCCTTCATTTTTCAGATGATCAAAAACCTTATCCGTGAAATGCAATCCGGCTGTCGGGGCGGCTACTGATCCTTTAATCTTTGAATAAACGGTCTGGTAGCGTTCAAGGTCGCTTTGTTCGGTTTCGCGGTTCAGGTAAGGCGGGATGGGCAAAGATCCTGCCGCTTCGATGATGCGCGAAAACTCAAAAGCAGGATTGTTCCAGCTAAAGCGGATAAGGCTTTTATTGTGGTTAAAGTCGATCTGTTCTGCCGTCAGTTCAATGGCTGTTTCATCAATATGAATGAGCTTGGTTAGCCTTTCACCTTTCCACTTTTTCTGGTTGCCGATCATGCATTTCCATACACAGGTGTGCGTAGTTTGAAAGGCAATCTGGTAATCGGACGGATCGAAAGGGTCAAGGCAGAATATCTCAATGCGTGCTCCTGTTTCTTTTAAAAAGTGAAGCCGTGCACGAATAACCTTGGTATTGTTGAAGATGAGTAAACTATTGGCAGGAAGATGCTTGGGTAAATGCGTAAACTGCTCATCAATGATATGGCCGTTTTTCCATACCAGCAGTTTGGACTCATCGCGCTCTGTCAGCGGGTATTTGGCAATCTTTTCATCCGGCAGCTCGTAGGCAAAATTATTGATAGAGATGCCCGTTACCTTTTCCAATAGTTGATCAGTGTTTTCCATAGACGTATAGGGGCCCAAAATTACAGAATCAAAATAAAAAAATAAGGAATAAGAAATAAAAAATAAGGAATAAGAAAGTGGCGCTTTTTACTTCATTTTCCTTATTTTGATGTTGGATATTGAATATCGGATATTGGAAATTGTTTGGTTTAAATGCATGATAATCAGATATTAGTATTACGCTAAACCTATGTGCTGTCTTTTGTCCAATATCTATTGTCTCCTGTCTTTTACTTCCTTATTCCTTATTTATTATTTATTATTTCTTATTTCTCTGTGATTTTTTTGTCTTTCATCTATTGTCTTGCGACTTGCATCTATTATCGTAATTTTGTATAAAACTTTTCAACATGATAAAAATAGGAGATAAAGTAAAATTTTTAAATGCAGTAGGTGGGGGAGTGGTCAAATCGGTCATCAACAAGACGATGGTTAATGTTGAAGATTACGACGGTTTTGAAGTGCCTACCCTCATCAGTGAGCTGGTGGTGGTGGATGATGCCAATTCAATGGATTCGACCAAAAGAACGGCCAAAAAGAGTGCTGAAGCCAAAAAGGAAGAGACACCCGTTAAAAAGGAATTGCCCAAAGCGGAAATCAAATACGTGGCCGGAAAAGACAACCCGGATTGTTACATGGCTTTTGTACCCCAGGATTCCAACAATCCGGTGGAAGGGGAGTTGAAGCTTTACCTCATTAACGACAGCAACAACTATGTGCTGTACAATTTCAGTCATTTAAAAGATAAGGTTTATAAAAGCATCGATTCAGGGAAGATGAATCCCAACAGCAAGCGCTACCTGGAGAGCTTTACCCGTTTTAATTTGAACGAACTGCCCGAGTTCCAGTTCCAGCTGTTGTTTTTCAGGGAAGAATCCTCAAGGCTGGAAGCCCCTGTTATAAAAAGCTTTAAAATGAACCCGGTGAAGTTTTACCGCCAGAACAGCTACGATAAGACGCGCTTTTTTGCCCAGAATGCCATGCTATTCCCCTTGCTGAGCCCGGACCTTGAAGCTGAAGTAGCCAAACTATCAGAAGCGGACCTTTCACAGGTAGCTGCTGCCAAGGAAGAGCCCAAAGCGGAAATCAAATACGTGGCCGGAAAAGACAACCCGGATTGTTACATGGC
>DATGYU010000312.1:0-7528 GCA_035297625.1 Prolixibacteraceae bacterium | reverse complement strand
CATTTCCCGGATTTGATGGAGTTCCCCTCTATAATGTAATGGTATTTTTCTGGAAAAGTATCATCAACGGATCTTTGACTACCCGTGCATCGGCCATCTCCTTCAGCTTCTTTATGGCCTTGTTCCCTGCCATTATTTTTCTCTTTACCCTTATTCCATATGTTCCTATCAAGAACTTTCAGAACGAATTGTTTTTGCTGATCAAGGATATGGTGCCTGCCACCGCTTTTCTGGCCATCGAAGAAACCGTAAAGGATATCCTGACCCAGCAACGGGGTGACTTGCTTTCCCTGGGTTTTTTTATGGCCCTTATCTTTTCGACCAACGGACTGGCATCGATGATGGTCGCTTTTGATGCTTCCCTGCACACTTTTCAACGGCGCACCTGGCTGGGACAGTACCTGATCGCCCTGTGGTTACTTTTTATACTTTCTATTCTGCTCACCATTGCCATTGGGCTGATTACTTCGGGTCAGCTGCTGATCAACTACCTGGTAAACCATGGCATTCTGAAGGATCATTTTACCATTCTGCTTTTTACCATCGGTAAATGGCTGGTGATTTTACTGTTGTTCTTTATGGCCAATTCATTTTTATATTACCTGGCTCCTGCCAAGAAGACCACCTGGCGGTTTATATCTGCCGGCAGTACTCTGGCTACTGTATTGAGTGTACTCACATTTGTAGGCTTTTCTTTTTATATCAACCATTTCGGGCAATACAACAAGTTGTACGGATCCATCGGCACCCTTCTGGTGATTATGGTGCTGATGTACATTATTTCGTTAATACTTTTGGTAGGATTTGAATTAAATGCCAGTATCCACGAGGCCGTCAAACACTCTAAAAAGGAAACACAAGCACCACAATCTACCAGGCTGTAGAGAAAGTTTAAAGTTTAAAGTTTAAAGTTTAAAGTTTAAAGTTATGGTGCGCGAAGGACAAATGGTTGAATGGCTAGGGGACAAGGGGCAGTGGAGGTAATTTAATCGTTAGGCTTTCTTTTAAAGACTTTAAGGTCCTTGAAGACTGGTAACTGTCATATTCAAAGCCCAACTTTAAACTTTAAACCCTTCTATTTCCCCATTTTAAACAGTATTTCCTTTTCTTCTTTAGAAAGTGAGCCATAGCCCGACTTGCTGATCTTCTCCAGGATCTGGTTCATGCGTTCCTGTTCCTGGTTCTTCAAACGGTTATAATCGATATCGTTCACTGGCTTGCGGTAGGTAACCTTTACCTTGGGCTTGGGGGTAAAGAGCTTCTTTATAGTGTTTGAAATGGCTGATATCCCTTTTGATACATCCAGCCCACGGCGAAGCATAAGGATGGACACCATTCCCCAGAAAGCGCCCCCCAAATGGGCCAGATTGCCTCCTGCATTGGTAGAGGAAATACCAATCACGTATAATAGGACTGAAAACAGGGCAAGGTATTTCATCCTGACCGGCCCGATAAACATCAAATGTATGGTGTGATTTGGGGCTTGTACGGCGAGGGCAATAACAATGGCTATTACAGAGGCGGAAGCTCCCAAAAGCCTTGCATTTGCCAGATTTTCGGCAAAGACAGGGAATAAATTATAACCCAGGATATAGAATAAACCACCAAAGATTCCTCCCAAAAGATAGGTGGCAATAAGCTTTGACTGGTCAAAATAGGTTAAAAAGATCTGTCCCATCCAGAACAGCCACAAAAGGTTGAATAGTATATGCAGAAACTCGAAATGCAGGAACATATAGGTGAGCAGAGTCCAGGGCCTTAAGGCCAGCGTGTGCACATCGGCCGGAAGGGATAGCCATTCAATAAAGGGGAACTCGGCACCGCCCAGGAAATAAAATACATTGACGATGCGCACTATTAAAAATACGGCAAGGTTAATGTAGATCAGCCTGGTCAGGGCCGATCCTTCTCTAAAAGATTCCTTTATTTCATCGAAGAGGTTCATAATCAATAAAAATGAGTAGTGTTCCTGTTCCAGTATTTGATCATGATAAAACCAAAGAGCATTCCCCCCAGGTGGGCAAAATGTGCAATATTGCTGCCTGTGTTGGTAATGCCGGAAAACAGTTCTATAGCCCCGTAGCCCATCACAAAATATTTAGCCTTGATGGGTATTGGCGGGAAAAGCAGCATCAGCTGGGTATTGGGAAATAACATCCCGAAGCCAAGCAACAGGCCAAAGACCGCTCCCGATGCTCCTACGGTAGGAACATTCAAAATAAGGTTTAATTTGGCTGCATCGGGATCCGTAAAATTCTTTCCCTGGTTAAAGATCTCGGTTCCCTGTTCCAGTACCATTTTTACAGTCTCAAACGGCATATGGGAAGCAATGTATTGAAACTCAAGAAAATTAACAAAAGTATGCAATGCGGCAGCCCCAAGTCCGGTGATGAAATAATAAATAAAGAACCGCTTAGGCCCCCAAACGCTTTCCAATACCCGGCCGAACATCCAAAGGGCAAACATATTGAAGAACAGGTGTGCCAGCCCGCCATGCATAAACATATGGGTGACCAGTTGATAGGGCCTGAACTCGGAGGACTGAAAATAATGAAGCCCTAAAATAGAGGTAAGGTCAATGCCCCGCATTTGTAAAACAAAGGTTATAAACAGCATGAGCACATTGATGATCAGCAGGTTTTTTACAACCGGGGGAAGCGTATTGGTACTGGGTCTGTAATTCATTGTCTGTGTTTTATACTGAACGGATTTGGAATATTTAACTGATTTAGCTTCTGGCTTTGGGTAACTGGCTTTTGGCAAAAGCTTCGCCTGTGATTAACGAACCTTAGGCCAGTAGCTAGTCGCCAACAGCTAAGAAATTCTCTGCCAAAATTATTAATTTATATATTCAATCAACCATCCTGCTTTCATTTAAGCAACTTTTCAAAGTCATCCAATGGCATAATGGACAGTATCTTTTTGCCTTTGGGTGAAAAGTTAGGGGTCTGACAAGCAAATAGGTTGTCAATCAATTCGTTGATTTCCATTGGTTTTAATACCTGCCCGTAAGGGATGGCCGATGCCTGTGCCAGTGAGATCGCCACCGTTTCCCGTGCTTTGCTTTGAAGGCTCTCGGGCGAATTTTTGTACTCTTCCAACAGACTTTCGATCACTTCAACGGGCGAAACGGTATTCAGCACCCCAGGCGTACCATTAATGATAAAGCCGGTTGGCCCAAACTCCCGGATGTCAAAGCCCAATCCCCTCAGGTCTGCCAGGATACTGCGCAGTAAGGTGGCATCCGAAGCGTTAAGCTCAAAAGTTTCAGGAAACAACTGCTGCTGGCTGGCCACTTCATGGCTTTCCATCACCTGCATCAGGCGCTCAAAAAGAATCCTCTCATGGGCCCGTTTTTGATCGATCACCATAAGACCTGATTTAACAGGCGTAAGGATATATTTGTTTTTAAACTGAATGGAACTCTTGACGGTCTGCTGTTCTTCCATTTTGAACTGCAGGGGTTCTTCCTCCGGAACCGCCGAAGGGCGTATGGCGTCATTTTCTGCCCCTTTATACAACGATTGCCAGTTGGTAAGGTTACTGCGCTGGGATGAAGATGCAGGTCTAAAACCGCCTGTATTGGCCGTAGAAAAACCTGAAGAAGAACCAGCCTGTTCAAAGGGATTGTAATGGGGGTTTACCTTTATTTCAGGAACACTCACCTCGGAATAATCCTTTAAGGCAATAGGTATGTCAACGCTTCCTGCCTGGTCAAAATCAATGGAAGGAACGATGTTGAATTTACCCAGGGCTTCCCTTACCGAGGCCTGCAGGATCTGCCAGATGGCCGATTCGTTTTCAAACTTGATCTCCGTTTTGGTAGGATGTATATTGACATCGATGTCAGCAGTATTTACATCAAAATAAATGAAATAAGATGGGATGGCCTCCGGTGGCAGTATCTTTTCATAGCTTTGCATGATGGCCCTGTGAAAAAACGGGTGTTTCATGTAACGCTGGTTGACAAAAAAGAACTGCTCGCCAAAGGTCTTTCGGGCATGCTTGGGCTGGCCGATAAAGCCGGTTAACTTTACCAGCGAGGTTTCAGTATCAATGGGAATCAGGTTCTGGTTGATGCCTTTGCCGAATATCGACACGATACGCACCCGCTTATTGGCCCCGGGCAGTTCATAAATGGCCGACTGGTTATGAAACAACGAGATGTCGATAGAAGGATTGGCCAGGGCAATACGCTGAATCTCATTGATGATATGCTTTAACTCAGCCGGGTTGGACTTGAGGAACTTCCTGCGGGCAGGGACATTGAAAAACAGGTTCTTTACCTGGATATTGGTTCCGCTGTCACAGCTTACCGGCTCCTGGGTAAGAATGACTGAGCCGGAGATATGGATAAAAGTGCCCAGGTCCTGGTCGTGTTCTTTGGTACGCATTTCCACGTCGGCAATAGCGGCAATGGAGGCCAGCGCTTCTCCGCGGAAACCCATGGTGCGGATGGCAAAGATATCATTGGCCGAGCGGATCTTGGAAGTAGCATGCCTTTCGAACGACATGCGGGCGTCGGTATCCGACATGCCGCAACCGTTGTCAATAATCTGGATCAGGGTGCGCCCCGCATCTTTGATATTGACTTTTACCTGGGTGGCTCCCGCGTCAATGGCATTCTCCACCAATTCTTTCACAACCGAAGCAGGCCGCTGTATAACCTCTCCGGCTGCTATTTGATTAGCTACCGAATCGGGAAGTAATTGAATAATATCACTCACAATAAGGGTAAGTCTATTTTAGAAAAAAATAAAATAATGCACACAGGATGATAAGGATATAAATCAGACGCATGTTGGACTTTCGGCGTGCCTCTTCCAGCGTTTTGCCGCTGTGATGCTTGCCCGATTGCCTGAATTTTCCTTTGATATTGGCCCCGTAAGAAATTGGTTGTTCTTGCTCAAGACCCAGTTCTTGATTAATACGTTCCTGGCGTTCTCGCATTGCCTCCTTTTGAGGGTCATAATATCGGGTAACCATCTTAAATTGCTTGGATTTTGGCAGATGCAAGAATTTCATTCCCATTGTTAATCGTTTTAATCATACAAAATTAACAATTCTCATACCATTTTGGCAGACAAGTTTTTGTTTTTTCATTTTCCTATTCATCTCTACTATCTTTATTTGTTGAAATGGCCGCTGGCTCTTAGCCCCTTGCTGCTGGCAAATTGAAGGATTGGCAGACTGGTGGCTAGCTATTGATCATTGTCCACTGCCAGCTGGCAAACTGCTCCTTGTATATGCTAACAGCATTTCATTTTACGACATTATTTAATTCCCATTGTTTTTTTCTAAACTCCAGCAAAAAATCAATATATATTTTCTTTGATATGGATGGAGATGTTTTTACAACCTCTCACCACTCCCTATGTTTGCCCATCATCTGATACCCATCTGATACCCATCTGATACCTTTCTGTAACTTCAGGTTACAGAAAGGTATCAGATGGGTATCAGAAAAGTATCTAAAAAAGCAAAAGTTAGGCATAAGTAAATAGATAGTCAGGTGGAAGAAATCCTTTGTCTTTGGCACTGATTTTATTCCTTGGATCCAAAAACTGAAGAATTGAAGGATTGAAGGATTGTTTATCAGCTTTGGCAAAAAGTACTGATCACGAATACTGAATACTTGTTTTAGTATTGATCCTCACTAAGCCAGCGATTTACAGAAGATACGAAAACGCTTGTATACCTTACCATCCAGCTTTTCCATTTCAGCCCTCACCTGGGTATTGCTTTCCAGTTCAAGATGGGAGTCAATGGTTGTTTTTCCCTGTTCAATGGCAGATTCGAGCATCCTGACACCCATCATCACATCCAGCCCTCTGCCCCGGTAAGCAGGATCAATGGCTCCGAGCAATAGATTCAGCTGTGTGGATTTTCTGGCTGAACGAAGAATATGGAATATCCCAAAAGGAAAGAGCCTTCCTTTTGATTTTTGCACTCCCTCTCCGATATGGCCCATGCCAATGACAAAAGCTACTACCTCGTGCTGCGCATTGACAATGATCTTTATAAATCGGGGGTTGATTAAAAAAAGATAACGGTTGGCAAAGTCATCCATCTCGGCTTCTGAAAAAGGGACAAAGCCGAAGATTTCGGTAAAGGTTCTGTTTAGTAAATGAAGAACAGGGTGGATATATGGTTTTACCTTTCGGCGTGAAGTGAATTCCAGCACCTGCAGCTGACTGTTCATCCGTAAGGCCCGTTGTTGTATCCTAAGGTAAAATTCAGGAATAGGGCAGGGGATCTTAATATTATACACCACCAAATCTCTTTCTTTTGAATAGCCATTCTCCACAAGCAAATCCACCATGTAAGGAAAGTTACAGTTGGAAGCGATCACTGCCGGCTCATCAAATCCTTCAATGAGAAAGCCCTGGGGGTCTTTATCCGAGAAGGCCAGCGGACCGATCAGACGGTCCATGCCACGCTCCCTGGCCCATAATTCTACCGCATCGAGAAGGGCTGCGGCTACTTTGGGATCATTCCAGGTCTCAAAGAAAGCAAAACGCCCGGTTTGCTCCTGGTGCTGCGCATTGTAGACATGATGAATGATGCCCATGATACGGCCAACCACTTTTTGATCCCTTTTGGCCAGCAACAAAATGGTGTCACAGGCTTGAAATGACTTGTTTTTACGGGGATTAAAAAACTGCTTTTCATCCATGTAAATGGGCGGTACCCAGTTAAAATGGTCTTTGTGAATGGCCGCCGGTAAATGGATAAACTGATCAAGCTGAGCGGAAGTTTTAACCTCATCAATTACAATGGCTGACTCATTTAATGCAGCCGATGCATGAACTATTAGGTTTGCATGGGTAACAATCTTCTCTTCGGGGCGACTTTTAATTAGAAACTTCTGGCCAGGCTTTATCACGAGAATAGGGGTTGTAAAATATGCAAACAAGATATCTGTTTTTTTAATATCCTGTAACTATAAAACTATATTTTACATTTTTTTAATTACATAGTGCTAATCTGAGATTGTCTTTGTAAATTTAACTGACAATCAACCCCATCAGTCGATGCCATGTTAATAAAAACCTTTGCCAGCGCAGTTCATGGCATAGATGCCACGACTATTACCATTGAAACGGAATTATCGCTGGGAATAAAATTCTATATGGTTGGCCTGCCCGATAAAGCGGTAACCGAAAGTCAGCAACGAATGGAATCAGCCATCCGTTACAATGGCTATAAGTGGCCCAAGCACAAGGTGGTGATCAACATGGCCCCTGCCGATATCCGCAAGGAAGGTTCGGCTTATGACCTTCCTTTGGCAATAGGTGTTTTAGCCGCTTCAGGGCAGGTAAAATCGGAAAAGGTTAGCAGGTATATCATGATGGGAGAACTTTCGCTGGACGGTAATTTACAGCCGGTCAAAGGGGCTTTGCCCATTGCCATTAAAGCCCGGCAGGAAAACTTCGACGGTTTTATCCTTCCAAAAGAGAATGCCCGGGAAGCGGCCGTAGTAGATACCCTTAAGATTTATGGGGTAGATAGCCTAAGTGAAGTGATT
>DATGYU010000311.1:0-10601 GCA_035297625.1 Prolixibacteraceae bacterium | reverse complement strand
TACCTGAGCCCTGAGTTTATGAAACAAATTACAAATTAGTTACATTAAATCCATGCAAAAAGTATCATCTTCACCACAATCAATTATTCAACAGATGCAATAACAATGCTCCGTTCAACTTGTTTTTATTTTGGACAATTATTCTCTTATTTTGTCCCCAAAAACAGCTATTCAAACTGATTCTAAATTACTGATTTCTACCCCATAGTTAAAACCAATGCAATTACTTATAATTGCTTTATTTTTATGCATTTCATCTTTTATTCTGAAAGCATTTTCTTGCTATTACTTACAATTAATAATTTTTCACTTTTGCGGGTTTGGATAAAACTTTTACTTTTGGCTTCAATTTAGAAATAATAGTCTTTAAAAGCTGATTCTGTTATCTTTAGTAAACCTCAGAAATTAATAGGCTGGTAGAAAAAGCAGATTTATTATTAATTCAACCTTTAATTGTAAAGCACATATTGACAATCGCTGAACTTCACTTTTGATGAAAAAATTATCTTTCTTAATCCTGTTCTTTTATTCCCTGGCAAGTGTTGCACAGGATACCAAACCCAAAAGCACTTCTATGGAGTTCTATGGATTTGTGCGTTTTGATTCATTTATTGACACCTATAAGGGTTTAAATGCGGCCAATGAACAGTTTTTTATTGTACCTCAGTATGCAGGGGTTGATGCCAACGGAAAGCACATTAACCAGACGCCTACCTATAATTTCTCGGCCATGGCTACCCGTATCGGGGTGCGTATCAGCGGACCGGAAATATTAAAAGCCAAAACAACGGCCAACATAGAAACTGACTTTGCCGGCGACCTTGGGTCAAACCCTGCCATGTTACGTGTCCGTCAGGCCAATGCCGTATTTACATGGAGTAAATCATCGCTTCTGGTAGGCCAGACCTGGCATCCTTTCTGGAGCGGAAAAGTATTTCCTATTGTAGGAGGCCTTAACACTGGGGCTCCATTCCAGCCTTTTAACCGCAGCCCGCAAATCAGGGTGGATTATAAGCCCAATGCCAACTTGATTCTTTCGGGTGCACTGGTATCTGAATTCCAGTATAAGTCCTATGGTTTTTCAAAGATCGATTCCATGTATCCCTCGGCCATGCTTTGCTCGGATAAGAGTGAGATCTTCAACCGCAATGCCGCCATACCCGAAATGATTGTCAACGCGGAGATGAATGACGGAGGCTTTACCATCGGGGCGGGAACCTCTTTAAAATATATCCAGCCCACCCTTTATACCGTTGAGATGGTACCGGGTAAAGACAAGAAAAAGTTTGTTACCACCGAGTTGCTGCAATCCTTCTCTTTTGTAGGTTACACGCAGTATGTCAAAAAAATGTTTATAATTAAGGCCAAGGCAGTGCTGGGCCAGAACATGACCCATTTAAATATTCCCGGAGGATATGGTGTTAAATCCGTGGACCCCACTACCGGGGCTATGACCTATACGCCTTATAACTCACTTACAAGTTTTATAAATGCTGTCTACGGCAGCAAATACCAGGTGGGAATATTTGGGGGATACATGCAAAACCTTGGCACCAAAGATGCCCTTTACAACTTTGGTTCGGATGCAGCTCCCGAGGCGGTAACCCCGGGACTGGTACCTAAAATAGCCTCTATTTATCGTATTGCCCCAAGCTTTACTATGAATATTTCTAAATTACGCCTTGTCCTGGAGTATGAAATGACCAATGCTACCTATGGCACGGGTAATATAAATATCAGTGATGGTCTTTACGGCAGCTCGGTGGATGCAACCAACCACAGGGCGCTGTTAATGATGATGTATTCTTTCTAAACTAACCAATATGTACTGGGAAAAAGAACTTGAAACGCTAAATCGCGCTGACCTGGAAAAACTTCAGGTCAAACGGTTGAAGACGACCATGCAGTCAGCCATGAATTCCCCTTATTACAAGGATGCCTATGAAAAGATGGGCCTTTCGGCTGATTCGGTAAATAGTGTTTCTGATTTACAGAAGTTGCCTTTTACCACCAAGCAGAATCTTAGGGATAATTTTCCATATGGCTTCCTTGGGCTGCCTCAGAAAGAGCTGATCCGGCTGCACAGTACGAGCGGGACCACAGGAAATCCAACAGTGATCTTTCATAACCGGCACGATATTGATTCATGGGCCAATCTGATGGCCCGTTCGCTGTTCTGCGCAGGAGTGCGTGATACCGACGTGTTTCAGAACATCTGTGGCTATGGCCTTTTCACCGGAGGACTGGGTTTCCAGTACGGAGTGGAGCGACTGGGCTGTCTGAGCATACCGGCAGGGGCAGGCAACAGCCCTCGCCAGATAAAGCTGATGCAGGATTATGGGACGACCGTGGCCCACGCCATTCCAAGTTACCTGAACCGTCTGTATGAAGTTTTTATAGAAGAAGGACTGGACCCCAGAAAAGACACCAAGCTGCACACTTTTGTCATCGGGGCTGAACCTCATACCGAAGAGCAGCGTCAAAGAATTCAGGAGATGTTTGGCGTTAAGGCCTACAACTCTTTCGGGCTGACCGAGATGAACGGGCCGGGCGTTGCTTTTGAATGCACGTACCAAAATGGATTGCATATCTGGGAAGATGCTTACCTTGTAGAAATCATCAATCCAGAAACCCTGGAGCCAGTAGCCCCGGGTGAAGTAGGAGAACTGGTAATGACAACCTTGGATCGTCAAGCCATGCCCCTTATCCGTTACCGCACCCGTGATCTGACACGAATACTGCCTGAACCTTGTGCATGTGGCCGTACCCATTACCGTCTGGATAGGATTACCGGGCGCAGCGATGACATGTTCATCGTAAAGGGCTGTAACATCTTCCCCATGCAGATCGAAGGGGTACTGATGAAAATACCCGAAGTGGGCTCTGATTACCTCATTACCCTGGATACCATCAACGGCAACGATGAGATGATTATCGAGGTAGAAGTAAAAAAAGACTGGTTCAATGGGGATATTACCCGTTTGGATAAGCTGTCCAGGATCATTACCGGGCAGGTAAGAGATGAAGTGTTGGTAAAACCCATTGTTAAATTAGTAGAACCGGGTTCTTTACCAAAACCCGAAGGCAAAGCGGTAAGGGTAAAAGAATTAAGAAAAGCGTTAAATTCGTAGACTGGCTATTGGTTACTGGCAAATCTGTCAAGAGCGCTCCTTGCCAGCTGCTAATTGGCAATTTCTATAAATCAGTTATATCTAAAAGACAAGCATCATGGCATATCAGGTTTCAATTTTTCTGGAGAATAAAATTGGTCATCTGGAAAGGGTGACTGCCGTTTTGAAACAGGCACAAATAAATATCCGTACCATGAATCTAAATCATACGGCAAGCGGATGGGGCATTTTGAACCTGGTTGTATCCGATCCTGTCCTGGCCCACCAGCTACTGACAGAAAAAGGCCTCTCGGCAGCCCTGCGTGAAATAGTGGTAATCGAAATGATGGATCAACCGGGCGGTCTGGACGATCTGCTCAAGGAGATCGTAAAGGCAGAGGTCAATTTTACCAATGCTTACGGACGATCCGGCTATGGAAATGAGAACGCCTATTTTGTTATTGATACCGATAATGTGCCCGATGCAAGGCATAAACTCTTGCAAGCCGGGTTGAATATCATGTCCGATGAATTAATCTATGGAAAGCATGGTACTGCCAATTAGTACAAGCTGCGGATGCTAGCTGCAGGCTGCTGACACCTGTCACGAATTGTGCAGATCAAGCGTAAAGAATCATGTGAGCCAAATGTTTTGCAAGAGGCCAGAAGCCAAAAGCTATCAGCATTAACAAATAAATGAAAGAAATAACCATACAATAGAATGATCTGGAACGAAAAAATGGAATGTGCCACCCGTGACGAGATGAGGGCTGTACAATCCGAAAGACTGAAAGAAACAGTAACGAGAATTTATCACAATGTACCCTTCTACCGCCAGAAGATGCAGGAAGTAGGGCTGGTACCTGATGACATCCGCTCGGTGGATGATCTGATTAAACTTCCCTTTACCAACAAATATGACTTAAGGGATAATTATCCCTTTGGAATGTTTACCGTTCCAATGAGTGAGATTGTACGTATTCATGCTTCTTCCGGTACTACCGGAAAGCCAACCGTGGTGGGCTATACCCGTAAAGATCTTTCCACCTGGGCCGAAGTGGTGACCCGCTCGTTGTGTATGGCGGGGGTTCACCGCGAGGATATTGTACAGGTGGCTTATGGCTACGGACTTTTCACCGGAGGGCTGGGCCTTCATTACGGATGTGAGAACCTGGGCGCCTCGGTGATTCCCATCTCGGGCGGGAACACTGAAAAACAGCTTCAGCTGATGCAGGATTTCGGCACCTCGGTCATTGCCTGTACCCCTTCCTATTCCCTTTACCTGGCCGAAGAGATGGCCGCGGCTGGCATTAAAAAGGAAAACCTTAAACTGCGCATTGGTATCTTCGGGGCTGAGCCATGGACGGAAAACATGCGCAAGGAAATTGAAGCTAAGCTGGGCCTTAAAGCCATCGACATCTATGGGTTAAGCGAGATCATTGGTCCCGGGGTGTCCTGCGAATGTGAACACCAGGCAGGGATGCATGTGAATGAAGATCACTTTATCCCGGAAATTGTAAATCCAGAGACCCTTCAACCCGTTCCGGCTGGTGAGATAGGCGAACTGGTATTTACAACCATTACCAAAGAAGGTATCCCGCTGATCCGTTACCGCACGCGTGACCTTACCCGTTTGAATTACGAGAAATGTGCCTGTGGCCGCACCCTGGTGCGTATGGAAAAATGCAAAGGCCGTTCAGATGATATGCTCATTATCCGGGGAGTCAATGTATTCCCGTCCCAGATTGAAAGCGTACTCTTGGATATGAGCGAAACTGCCCCGCATTACCTATTGATTGTGGAAAGGGAAGGCAATCTTGACACCCTCAAACTGATGGTAGAAGTTCAGGAACAGTTCTTCTCCGATGAGATAAGGCAACTGGAAGCGCTGCGCAAAAAGATCACCCACAAGATTCAAAGTACGCTGGGCATATCGGTCGATGTAAAACTGGTCGAACCCAAAACTATTGAGCGTACTGCCGGTAAAGCCAAACGTGTAATTGACAACCGTAAATTATAGGAGACATTCACATGATCATTAAACAACTATCCGTGTTCCTTGAAAATAAAACAGGAAGACTCAATGAAGTGACCACTATCCTTGGCAATGCGGGCATCAACATGTCGGCTTTCAGTGTGGCCGACACTTCCGAATTTGGCATCTTACGCATGATAGTCACTGAACCTGAAAAAGCATTGGCCATTTTGAAAGAAGCAGAGTTTTCGGTAAGGCTCACCGAGGTGGTCTGCCTGAACAGTCCCAATGAGCCGGGAGCACTGGCCCGGGCCTTGAATATTCTTTCCGCAGAAAGCGTTTTCATTGAATACCTGTATGCCTATTCGATGGATAACAAATCGGCCAATATTGTCCTTAAACCTGACAATATTCAAAAATGCATCGAGGTGTTGCAGGCTCATAAGATGGAACTGGTCAAGGCCAGTGAGATGTATAAGATTTAGACAACGCCAGGTAGCTCTTCTTAGCTGGTTGCTCCGCTATGGATCATTAGGCAAGGAGGAAGACTGGTTATTCATGCCTGGCAAGAGTCGCTTTAATCAACGTTAATGTAAAAGAATAGCATCCTGTTTTGCCAGCAGCTAGAAGCCAGCAGTCAACTGCTAATTTGATAATGTCCCTTGCAACCGCCATTGCCAATCGTTTGTTATCTTTGCTGAATATTTATAAGCATATAACAGCGATTGGGATTTCGCTTATCTTTGCCTTATCAGGCAAATAAAGATTTAACAAATAATGAAGAAAATAGCCATACAGGGAATTGCAGGTTCTTTTCATGAAGATGCCGCAAGAAGATTTTTTGACGATGAAATTGAAGTGGTGGAATGCAAATCTTTTACTGCAGTATGTAACTTGATCGATTCCGATAAGGTGAGTATCGCGGTGATGGCCATCGAGAATTCCATCGCGGGGAGCCTGCTGCAAAACTACGCCCTGATCCGCGATTACCACTTAAAGATCATCGGGGAGATCTATATCCACATCCAGATGAACCTGATGGCCAATCCAGGGGTGACAAAGGCAGACATTAAAACCATTTATTCCCATCCCATTGCCATCAAGCAGTGCTCGGAATATCTGGAAAGCCAGTTCCCCGATGTCCACCTGATCGAAAACCAGGATACGGCTGCCTCTGGCAAATTGGTCCATGAAGCCCGCCTGATGGATGCCGCCGCTATTGGCAATACCCGTACGGCTGAAATTTACGGACTGAATATCCTGGATACGGGCCTTGAGACCAACAGCAAAAACTATACTCGCTTTTTGATCCTCTCGAAGCATGCTGCACCCAACGAACAGAGCAACAAAGCTTCGCTGTGCTTTGAAGTGGGCCATTATTACGGGGCCCTTGCCAATGTGCTCAACACCTTTGCCGAGAATCAGATCAACCTGACCAAGATACAGTCAGTGCCCATTATTGGAAAACCCAATGAATATACCTTCCATGTTGATGTGGAATGGGACTCACTGAAAAAATACGAAAAGGCCATCCATGCTATCCTTAAAAACGTATCCAGCCTGTCGATATTGGGCGAGTACGTAAGGGGCGAATTAACCATTCACAATCTTTAAACTATCCAGATATGAATACAATCGGATTATTCTTCGGTCCTGAGAAAGGTTCTGTACACCGTGTTGCCGAAAAAGTGAAAGCCGCTTTTGGGCCTGAAAACGTGGAAATGATTTCGGTAAGTGAGGCTTCGGTTGCTGATTTGGTGAAGTATGACAAGATCATCTTCGGCATTTCCACCGTCGGTAAGGAAACATGGGATTCCAATTACTCGAACACCGACTGGAGCAAATTCTTTCCCACTATCAGCAAGGTGGATTATTCCGGAAAAACTGTAGCCATTTTTGGATTGGGCGACCATATCACCTATTCCAGCTATTTTGTCAATGCCATGGGCGCCCTGGCGAAAGAGCTGCTGAAAAACGGTGCCAACATAGTAGGCCGGGTAAGCCCTGATTCCTACGAGTTTGACGACAGTGAATCCATTTTCGATGGCCAGTTTATTGGCCTGCCTATCGATGAAGATTTCCAGCCTGAGCTAACTGATCAGCGTGTCACAGACTGGGTGAAGACCATCAAACCGGAATTTGGCCTGTAAAAATTAATACATACTAAAAAACAGGTTTATTTTTTTGCCTGTTTTTCTGTCAATTCAACACATAAAGGGTTGTCTTGCTTTCAATTTACTTTTCGAAACCATGCGATATTTCGAATTGAGAAACATGCTGAGTAAACCCCTAAAATATTTGATTTATCGCAAATAGTTTGTTTATTTTTACACCATCAAATGGAAGGTATCGATGAATAATACACCCGTTAACAAGCAGATTGTTGAAAAATACATCAATCAACTAAATATAAAAGACCTTGGAAAGGCCTCTATCAGGGAGATTGTTGCATTAATCAACTACATTGAAGAAGAGAGTAAAGTAAAGTTTGTCAGGATGGAAATGGGTGTTCCCGGACTTCCTGCCGCCCAGGTTGGTGTTAAGGCTGAAATCAAAGCTCTTGAGTCAGGCGTGGCATCTGTTTACCCCATGATGGATGGGATCAAACCCCTTAAGCAGGAAGCTTCGCGTTTTATCAAAACATTCATGGACGTGGACGTGGACCCTGCCAGTTGTATCCCTACCTCGGGAGCCATGCAGGGCACTTTTGCCGCCCTCCTGGTAGCAGGCAATGCGCACAAGGAAAAAGACACCACCCTGTTTATTGATCCCGGGTTCCCGGTTCAGAAACAACAGATGGTCGTGATGGGCCACAAATACGATACTTTCGACATCTTTGATTACCGTGGCCAAAAGCTTCGCCCTAAACTGGAAGAATACCTATCAAAAGGGAACATCAACGCCTTGGTATATTCCAATCCCAATAACCCGTCTTGGGTATGCCTGACCGAGGAAGAATTGCAGATCATCGGCGAACTGGCCACCAAGTATGATGTGATTGTAATGGAAGATCTGGCTTATTTTGGCATGGACTTCCGTAAAGACCTGTACACTCCCGGCAAGCCGCCTTACCAGCCAACGGTGGCTAAATACACCCAAAATTATGTGCTGTTCATCTCCGCCTCCAAGATTTTTTCCTATGCCGGACAGCGGGGAGCCATCATGGCCATTTCCAATGCCTTGTGGAACCGGCAGTACGATAACCTGGAAGCGCGTTTTGGCAGCCGCCCTTTTGGCTTTACCATTGTAATGCAGGTATTGTACGCGCTGTCCTCGGGAATTACCCACTCTACCCAGCATGCCCTGGCGGCCATGTTCAAGGCGGCCAGCGACGGTGATTTCAACTTCATAGAAGAGGTCAAGGAATACGGACGCAAGGCCCATATCATGAAAGATCTTTTCCTTTCCAACGGATTTCACCTGGTATATGAGAAAGATGGAGAGGAACCCCTTGCCGATGGTTTTTATTTCACCCTGGGATATCCCGGCATGAGCGGCAGCGAACTGTTAAGCAACCTGCTGTATTACGGCGTAAGTGCGATTTCACTGAAAAATACAGGCAGCAGCAAAGAAGGCCTGCGTGCCTGCGTTTCTCATGTCAAACGTGACCAGTTTGAAGAATTAAGAAAGAGACTTGAACAGTTTCATGCTGACTTTCAACGATAACTTTGGAAACTTTTCTTTCAGGTAATTACAACGTATAATCAAATTTACAGGAAGTATTAGTAGGTATAAAAGTTTCCAAAGTTTAATAATAGAATCTAATTATATATAAAAATGGCAAAAGTAATTGGAGCAGTAGTTGTTGACAACGAAGAATGCAAAGGATGCGGTCTTTGCGTAGTGGCTTGTCCTCAGGATGTGCTGGGTCAAAATAAGCAGGTAAACAGCCGTGGCTACCACTATTCGTTTATGAAAACTCCCGAGGCTTGTATCGGCTGTTCAAACTGCGCGACAGTTTGCCCCGACACCTGCATCACAGTCTATCGGGTGAAACTGTAATTAAGAGCTAAAAACTCCCGCGAGACCTTAAGGACGTTAAGGGCCTTAAGCTCCCTTAAGGGGCAACATCAAGTAACAACAAAAAACCAACATTATAATGGGCGAATTAAGATTAATGAAGGGAAATGAAGTTATTGCCGAAGCGGCCATCCGCTGTGGTTGTGACGGTTATTTCGGCTACCCCATCACTCCCCAGTCAGAAGTAATGGAAACGCTGATGGACCGCGAACCATGGAATGAGACGGGCATGGTGGTACTTCAGGCGGAGAGTGAAATAGCTTCCATCCATATGGTATATGGCGCCGCCGCCTCCGGTAAAAAAGTATTTACTTCCTCTTCCAGCCCCGGCATCAGCCTGATGGCCGAGGGGATATCCTATTTAGCAGGCTCCGAACTTCCCTGCCTGATTGTAAATGTGCAGCGCGGAGGCCCCGGCCTGGGAACCATACAGCCTTCTCAAGCCGATTATTTCCAGTCCACCAAAGGAGGCGGGCATGGCGATTACCGCCTGATTGTACTGGCCCCTTCTTCGGTCCAGGAAATGAACGACTTTGTCGAGCTGGGCTTTCAGCTGGCTTTCAAATACCGTAACCCAGCCATGATCCTGACCGACGGAGCCATTGGCCAGATGATGGAAAAAGTGGTGCTAGCCGATTACATCCCCAGACTGACAACTGAAGAAATTGACCAGAAATACGGATCGTGGGCTACCAATGGCCGTAAGCCTGACCGCAAACAAAATATCATCACTTCCCTTGAAATGGACTCCGCAAGGATGGAAAAGAACAACATCCGCTTCCAGGAGAAATATGCCAAAATGGAGGAAGAGGAAGTATTGTTTGAAGAAATACAGTGTGAAGATGCCGAATACATTCTGGTAGCCTTTGGTTCTTCATCCAGGATTTGCCAGAAATCGGTGGACATTGCCCGTGAAAAGGGTATCAAGCTCGGACTGCTGCGCCCCATCACCCTGTTCCCTTTCCCCAAAAAACCAATTGCCGCTTTGGCACAGCGCGTTAAAGGCTTCCTTGTGGTTGAAATGAACGCAGGACAGATGATCGAGGATGTACAACTGGCCGTGAGAAATGACATCCCTGTGATACATTTTGGCCGTATGGGCGGAATTATTCCAAGCCCTTCAGAAGTGGTAGAAGCACTTGAACAAAAACTCTTAAGAGGATAATTTATGGAACTTTCAGATATCATTAACCCGAAAAACCTGATTTACGAGAAGCCCAAATTGCTGACCGGCAATACCATGCATTACTGTCCCGGGTGCAGTCATGGCGTGGTTCATACCCTGATCGCAGAAGTTATTGAAGAATTGGGCATCCAGGAAAAAACCATCGGCGTATCCCCCGTGGGATGTGCCGTGTTTGCTTACAATTATATCGATATCGACTGGCAGGAAGCTGCCCATGGAAGAGCCCCCGCAGTGGCAACCGGTATTGCCCGTACCAACCCCGACAAGGTAGTATTTACCTATCAGGGCGACGGCGATCTGGCCTCTATAG
>DATGYU010000310.1:0-3183 GCA_035297625.1 Prolixibacteraceae bacterium | reverse complement strand
ATTAGCAAATTACATCAATCTAACACAATCAAAGAAAGGAGAACTATATTAGTTCCCCTTTCTTTTTTACTTCTGTAGTAAGTCTGGTAATATCATTCTGTAAAATATTACTGCTTCACTCCCTGTTATTTTACCATCACTAAGTATAACTAAAAGCTTCAAAGCTATAGTATGATACTTTTCTGCTTTTACTCCATCTGGTAGCAGATTTAGCACCTATAACACTTCCTGTAATTGTTGGTTAATGTCACCACTGGTAATAGAAGCATTAAATAAATTTAGTTTCAGAAGTATCGCAGGTAAAGCTTTCTGTAATTTATCTTTTATCACTTCTATCTTTTTCTCTGTAAGCCAGGAACCAATAAATCTGTAGTAGTTAGTATTCCATCATACAGATGAATGGTGTATATTGATTTTCATTATTGACAATCGAACTGCAAAGAGCGTAAATCTAATAGTTCAGCTAGGATAATTCAATGAATTTCACTAACTTAGATTAGTCTCTTTATTGAGGCGAAGCTATCAGGATGAAATAGGAATAATAATCCATTAACAACAACCCCATGAAATATAATGAACTTGGAAAAACAGGCGTATTGGTTTCTGAATTGTGTTTAGGAACCATGACTTTTGGAGGGAAAGGTTACTGGCAGGCCATTGGGCAGGTGCCACAGGAGGAGGTAAATGAAATAGTAAAGCTTTCGGTTGACAATGGCATTAATTTTATTGATACGGCCAATGCCTATTCGGAAGGGCTATCGGAAACAATGCTGGGAAGTGCCCTGCAAAAGCTGGGCATCCCCAGGCAGCAGTTGTTTATTGCCACCAAGGTAAGGCTACGCATGGGACCGGGAGCCAACCAGGTAGGCCTTTCACGACTTCACATCATCGACTCGGTGAATGACAGCCTGGAACGAATGGGGTTATCGCATATCGACCTGTTGTACATCCATGGGGTAGATCCACTAACACCTTTGGAAGAAACAATGAGAGGCCTTGAGGATGTGGTGCGTGCCGGGAAAGTAAGATATCTGGGAGTAAGCAATCACCCTGCCTGGATGGTGGTAAAGGCCAACAGCTATTCAGAAAAGATGGGCTGGACGAAATTTGTGGCATCCCAGAACTACTACACCATTGCCAGCCGGGATATTGAACGTGAAATTGTACCAATGGCCTTGAGTGAAGCCATAGGGATCATGCCATGGAGCCCGCTGGCAGGAGGTTTTCTTTCAGGAAAATACACCCGCGAAAATGAAACGGCAGGAGACAGCAGGCGCGATAAGTTTGACTTCCCTCCCATCAATAAGGAAAAGGCCTATGATATTATCGATGTGATGGCTCAGATAGGACAGCATCACCAGGTTTCTGTAGCTACCGTTGCCCTGAACTGGGTGATCAAACAACCGGCAGTTACAAGTACCATCATTGGCGCAAAGAATATGGACCAATTGAAGCAAAACATTGCTGCCACGGATTTGCAGCTAAGCCATGAGGAAATGGAACAGTTAAATACTGTTAGTGCCTTATCCCCCGAATACCCCGCCTGGATGGTGAACAGGCAGTTGCAGGGAAGATTTCCCGGGTAGATGTAATTGATGCCAGCTTCTGATTGTTGAAAGAATTTGTCAGGTTGCTGAATTCAAAATAGCTGTATCGTGTAATTTGCACAGGATCCGAACAAGTTGACAAACATTTCGTATCAGCATCAAAATAAATGGTCCATGAAAACAAAAATAGCACTTATCACGGGAGGCAGCCGTGGCCTTGGAAGAGATATGGCCTATTCTTTCGCAAGGCAAGGCACTGATGTTATCATTACTTATCAATCCAGTAAGGACGATGCCGACAAGGTGGTTCAGGAGATTACTGATCAAGGGCGCAAAGCCGTTGCTCTTCAGTTGGACATGTCTGAAATGGAGGACCTGGATCCTTTTATGATCAGGCTGTCCTTTGCCTTAAAAGAAGTGTGGAATGCAGAGACTTTTGATTACCTGATCAATAATGCAGGCATTGGCAACAGCACTCCTTTTCTGGAAGTGAAAGAAGAGGTATTCGATTATTTATTAAATGTCCATTTTAAATGTGTGTATTTCCTTACCCAGAAGGCCGTTCCACTGATGAACAACAACGGATCTATTCTTTTTATCTCCACAGGAACCACCCGGTTTTGTGTACCTGGCTATTCTTTATACGCCTCGTGCAAAGGGGCAGTGGAAGTTTTGTGCAAATACATTGCCAAGGAATTTGGATCGCGTGGCATCAGGTCCAATGTGGTAGCTCCCGGCCCCATAGAAACGGACTTTAACAATGCCGCCCTGAGAAACAATCCTGAAAGAAAGAACTTTTTGGCCTCTCAAACGCCCCTTGGCCGTGTTGGAAAGGCCGATGACATAGGAGGAGTCGTTGCTTTTTTATGCTCTGATGAAGGCAGATGGATCAATGGCCAGCGTATTGAAGTTTCCGGAGGTATCAACTGACAGATGATGAAATGATCCAATAATAAAGACAGATCCAAAATGAAAGCAATGCTCATTTATAAATACGGCGGCCCGGAGGTATTTGAATGGCAGGATTTTCATGTCCCCCAATTAAAAGACGATGAAATACTTATAAAGTCATACGGTTCAAGTGTCAATCCGGTAGATTGCGCCTTCAGGCAAGGCCATATGAAGACATTCTTCAGGCTTGACTTTCCTGCCGTCCTTGGAGTTGATGTCAGCGGTATTGTTGAAAAGACCGGTAAAAATGTAACCAGGTTTTCTATAGGCGATCGTGTTTATGCCTTTACAGGCCTTGACCGTAACGGCGCTTATGCTGAATATACTGCTATCCCTGAAGCTTATGCAGCCCTTATTCCTCAAAAACTTACTGTCACGCAGGCAGGGGCAGTTCCTGTGGTCGGACTTACCGCTTACGAGGCTTTTGTTGACATTGCCCCGGTAAAAAAAGGGATGAATGTGCTTATTAATGGCGCCGGCGGTGGCGTGGGCACTTTTGCCGTACAGATCGCCAAGGCTTTGGAAGCCCATGTAACGGCCGTGTGCAGCGAATCCAAGGCATTGCTGGTAAAAAACCTGGGGGCCGATAGGATTGTCAATTATCACAGGGAAAACATCTTTCATACCGACAAGAAATTTGACGTGATACTGAACTGTGTCAGAGGCTCCGATATTGGAAAGTGGA
>DATGYU010000309.1:0-24346 GCA_035297625.1 Prolixibacteraceae bacterium | reverse complement strand
CGATATCCGCAAGGAAGGTTCGGCTTATGACCTTCCTTTGGCAATAGGCGTTTTAGCCGCTTCAGGGCAGGTAAAATCGGAAAAGGTTAGCAAGTATATCATGATGGGAGAACTGTCGCTGGACGGCAATTTACAGCCTGTCAAAGGAGCTTTGCCTATTGCCATTAAAGCCCGGCAGGAAAACTTCGACGGCTTTATCCTTCCAAAAGAGAATGCCCGGGAAGCGGCCGTAGTAGATACCCTTAAGATTTATGGGGTAGATAGCCTAAGTGAAGTGATTGCCTTTTTTAATGATGAAAAAGAATTGGAACAGACCATTGTCAATACCCGTGAAGAGTTCTTTTCCAAAATCAATGAGTGCGATGTCGATTTTGCCGATGTCAAGGGACAGGAAAACGTGAAGCGTGCACTGGAAATTGCTGCTGCCGGCGGGCATAACGTGATCATGATTGGCCCACCGGGTGCGGGAAAGACCATGCTGGCCAAACGCATCCCTACCATCCTGCCACCCTTTACCCTTCGCGAAGCACTGGAAACTACCAAGATCCATTCGGTGGTAGGCAAGATCGACAAGGAGACCTCCCTGATGACCCAAAGGCCCTTTAGAAGTCCCCATCATACAATTTCTGATGTGGCCCTGGTGGGCGGAGGGGCTTTTCCCCAGCCGGGGGAAATCTCCCTGGCCCATAACGGGGTGCTTTTCCTGGACGAGCTGCCCGAATTTAAAAGACAGGTGCTCGAGGTGATGCGCCAGCCTCTGGAGGACCGCACCATTACCATCTCAAGGGCCAAGTTCTCGGTTGAATTCCCGGCCTCCTTTATGCTGGTCACTTCCATGAACCCTTGCCCCTGCGGCTATTACAACCACCCCAGCAAGGAATGTGTCTGCGGGCCGGGCATGGTAGCCAAATACCTGAACCGGATATCAGGTCCGCTGCTCGATCGCATTGATATTCACCTTGAAGTGGTGCCTGTTCCATTTAAAAAGCTGTCAGAACATTGTATTACTGAGCCCAGCGATCAGATCCGCCAAAGGGTGATCAAGGCGCGCGAGATACAGTCCAGGCGCTTTGCAGGCAATGAGGGGGTGTTTTGCAATGCCCAGATGTCCTCCAAGATGCTGCGACAGCATGTCGATTTGAATGAGACCAGCAGTGCGCTGCTGAAAAATGCCATGGAAAAACTGGGCCTCTCGGCCCGTGCCTATGATAGAATTCTTAAGGTATCGCGCACCATCGCCGATTTGGAGCAATGCGATACTGTGGAAAGCCATCACCTGTCGGAGGCAATACAATACAGAAGTCTGGACAGGGAAAGCTGGGGGGTGTAATTCTATAACAGCTGCAATGCAATGATATACCAGGAACATTGGAGCATCAATATCAGTATATATATGTGTGGATTTATTTCACCCGGTCATCAATCAAAAGAGCCTGCTTTTTGGATAATTTATTATTTCTTTTGTGGTAGCTTGATTGTTCGTACTCTGCTTTTAAGAATGGTGATGCCCAGACCAAAAAATGCCACGAAAAACAATACGATGGAATTTTCATTTTTAGATAAATGGTTAAAATCAGCGCTGGCAAGGATATATCCCATTAGAATGGAATTAATAATTACCAAAACCAAGGTCGTATAATTAAATCTGAACTGCATTTGAAACTATTTTAAATGTGAATGATAACTTATATGCAATAATCAATATCAAGCATAATCATTGAACTTCTACAAATATATTAATTATCGTTAATTGGTAAAAGTAATTCCTTAAAATAACCTGAAACCCATGGAATTATTACATGTTATGGGACACTACCACATCCCATATGCACATTGTAATTCCATTATTCATTCGTTGTGCAGTGATTGTCCTTCTTTTGTTGGGGAAAGTGAATAATTTGCGATCAAACTATGGTTAATCCATAAATATTCTACCTGTTTTCTTATGGACTTGACTATACATGATGAAGAATGGCCATTATTGGAAACAAGAAATCATTTACATTTGTAACTAATGAATTACGTCAACCTTAGAAAACATGGGCAGAAACAATCATTTTCAATTTAAGCAGTTCCGTATTGTCCAACAACGTTCGGCCATGAAAGTGGGTATGGATGGGGTGCTGATAGGGGCATGGGCCAATGTTTCGGGGGCGGTAAATATATTGGATGTGGGTGCCGGCACTGGACTAATAGCCCTTATGATGGCCCAGCGAAACCCTATGGCGATGATTGATGCCATCGAAATTGACGGGGAGGCTTTTGAAGAATGCCTGTTCAACGTGGAGCAGTCGCCCTGGAGGAGCCGTATCAAAGTTTGGAGCTGTTCATTTCAGGCATTTACAGCGCTTTCGGATCAGAAATATGATTTGATAGTTAGCAACCCTCCCTATTTTAGTAATGGCATCCAGCCGCCTGAAAGCAGTCGTTCGCAGGCCCGGCATGCCAATGGTTTGCCTTTGGAGGAGTTGATCGGTGGAATAGCTTGCTTACTGCATGAAAATGGCAGGGCAGCTCTTATTTTGCCCGTTGAAAGCCTTGGGCAGGTAAAGCAGTATGCGGCTCTAAACGGGCTTTCCCTTTCACGCCTTTGCCAGGTAACGCCCAATCCGTTAAAGCCGGTATTTCGTATCATGGTTGAAATGACCCTGAAAGAATGCCATTGCAAGGAGGAGCGGTTGATGATAGAGTATGAAAATCACTTTGATTATACACCTGAATACCGCAGTTTAACCAAGGACTTTTACCTGAAATTTGAATAGAAAAACGAATAACACCAGATTGAAATAGAAAAATAAGAAATATCGAACAAGAAATAAGAAATAAGAAATAAGAAACCGCAGTCAACTGCTGCAATTTTTTCCTTTCTTATTTCTTGTTTCGTATTCCTTATTCCTTATTTATTTTTGATTCTAAATCTTCTCTTTCAGAACTTATAATAACCTAAATCAGAAGGTCTTCAAATGCTCATAAAGGGTTTGAATGGGTAGGCCCATCACGTTAAAAAACGATCCTTCGATGTGATGAATGCCGATATAGCCAATCCATTCCTGGATGCCGTAAGCCCCGGCCTTATCGTAAGGGCGGTAATGATCCAGGTAATATCGGATTTCATTATCCTCCAGCTCCTTAAACCACACATCGGTTGACACATAAAAGGACACTTTCTTTTCCGAAGAAAGAAGGCAAACACCGGTTACTACCTGGTGCTTTTTGCCCGACAGGTGCGAAAGCATGCGCCAGGCATCCGTGTAATCTGCTGGTTTATTCAAAACATGGCCATCAAGCCAAACGATGGTATCGGCTGTAATGACCAGCTGGTGGCTTTTTAATTGGGGAAGGAAAGCCGCAGCTTTTAATTCAGCAAGAAAAACCGGCACTTCGGTCATTCCCAGATGATCGGGAAAGTCCTCGGCTACGTTCATCGACTGCACTTTAAATTCAAGGCCCAGATCGTGTAACAGTTGCTGGCGGCGTGGTGACTGGGAGGCCAGGATGATTTCGTATTTTTGAAGGTTCTCTAAAAACATGGTCTTAATCTGCCTTTAGGTTCTTTACTTCCTGTTCAGCCCACTTTTCCTGTGACCGGAGCACCTGTTCGATCACATCTCTTACGCAGCCCCTTCCGCCTTCCCTGTTGGAAATATACAGCGATACGGCCTTTATTTCAGGTACGGCATCAGAGGGGCAGGTAGGCACCCCGATTTGTTTCATGATGGGCAAATCGACAAGATCGTCACCCATGTATAAATATTCACTTTTCTTAAGTCCTGTTTTTTGAAGGATTTCCTCCAGGCATTCCGTCTTGTTAAAAGAATTGAGATAGATATGTTCCACTCCCAGTTTATGATACCTGAGCTGCACGCGCGGGGTATTGGCCCCGGTGATAATGGCCACCTTGTAACCTTTCAAAATGGCATATCGGATGGCATACCCGTCCTTGATATTGGCCGTGCGCACCGGATCGCCGTTCTCGTCCAAAGGGGAGGTGTCCATGGAAAGCACCCCGTCCACATCAAAAATAAATCCTTTTATATTTTTAAGCTTTTCTTTAAAGAAGGTCATTGTTTGGTTTTTGGTGAATGTGAGCAATGCTATCAGAGACAAAGCTATAGATTTTCTGTAATTCAGGGTTGTCATCCAGCATTAATAAATGGTTACTGATTACCATCTGGTCATTTCGTTTAGCAGGGCCTGTCTGGGCATCGATGGGAGCCATGGTTTGCACTTTCTCTGCTGTTTCACGGATCAGTGGTTTTAGAAGATCAAAATCAAGGCCGTTTTGCGCCGTTATTTGGGCCCCGCATACATAGAAGTGGTTGACAAAGTTATTGACAAAAACGGCTGCCAGATGAAGCGTTTTACGCTCATCGGAAGGGATGATGTGGATGGAAGATGAAATCTTTTGGGCCAGCTCGTAAAGTTGGGATAAGACTATTGGATTGCTGGCTTCAAGACAAAGCGGGATGGTTGAAAAATCCACTTTCTTGTCAACGGAGAATGTCTGCAAGGGATAAAAAACCCCAAAATTGTTGGTATATGAAGAAAGAATATCCATTGGAATGCTCCCGGCCGTATGAACGATTAAACTATTGGGTGTTAAGCTAAGGTTCCTTAAAACCTGTTCAACAGCAGCATCTTTAACGGCAATGATATACAAATCAGCATCCTTAACGACAAGGGAAAGATCATTTGTGAATGGGGAATTAACCTTTTGGGAAAGTTGTTGAGCGTTTTCCGGGGTGCGGCTGTACACCTGGTTGATGGTTATCCCCTTTTCTGATAAAGCCAGAGCCAGCTGGGTGGCCAGGTTGCCTGCCCCTATCATTGCGACTTTGTTAATCATTTTTAGATCTCCTTCCTGTGGTAAATTATTTTGATATGCTTCGAGGGCATCAAATCAGATACAAAAGCCTTAATACACAAAAGAGGCTATTCCCTTCGGGATTGCCTCTTTTGCCTGCAATAGGTATATTGACTTTAAATATTCTGATCCTTTAAAATCACATCATGGGCTCCTCCTTCAATGATACTTGTCGAGGAGACCAGGGTTATCTTGGCATTCTTTTCAAGATCAGGGATGCTGAAAGCCCCGCAGCTGCACATAGTCGATACGATCTTTCCAAGGGTGATATCCAGGTTGTCTTTCAGCTTTCCGGCATATGGGACAAAGCTGTCCACCCCTTCTTCAAACTTAAGCGATTCATTGCCGCCCATATCATAGCGCTGCCAGTTGCGGGCCCTGTTGGAACCTTCGCCCCAGTATTCCTTTACATAGGTGTTGCCGATGGTAAGCTTTTTGGTTGGGCTTTCGTCAAAACGGGCAAAGTAACGGCCCATCATAATGAAATCGGCGCCCATGGCCAGTGCCAGCACCATATGGTAATCCTGCACGATGCCCCCGTCAGAACAAATAGGAACATAGATGCCGGTCTTTTCAAAGTATTCTTTACGTGCTTCGGCCACTTCAATAAGTGCGGTAGCCTGACCACGGCCAATGCCTTTCTGCTCTCGGGTGATACAGATTGAACCCCCGCCGATACCTACCTTAACAAAGTCAGCTCCAGCTTCCACAAGGTACAGAAATCCATCCTTGTCCACCACATTGCCTGCTCCTACTTTAACCTTACCATTATAGCTGTTCTTAATGAATTCAATGGTTTCTTTCTGCCACTCCGAGAACCCGTCAGAAGAGTCAATGCACAGTACATCGGCTCCCGCTTCTACCAATTGCGGTACACGCTCGCGGTAATCGCGGGTATTGATCCCTGCCCCTACCAGCAGTTTTTTGTTGGGATCCAACAGCTCATTGGGGTTTTCCTTGTGATCGTCATAGTCTTTGCGGAAGACAAAGTACTGAAGCTTCTGATCTTTATCGATGATGGGAAGGGTGTTGAGCTTGTTTTCCCAAATGATATCATTGGCTTCGGTAAGGGTAATGCCCCATTGCCCGGTCACCAGTTTGGCAAAAGGAGTCATGAAATCCTTTATTGGCGTTTGATGATCATCCTTATTCTCACGATAATCGCGGCTGGTGACAATTCCCAAAAGCTTACCGTTGGAAGTTCCGTCATCGGTGATGCCGATGGTGGAATGACCTGTACGTGCCTTTAGGGCAATCACATCTTTAAGCGTGTTATCGGGTTTAAGGTTGGCATCACTTACCACGAAACCTGCCTTGAATTTCTTGACTTTGCGCACCATCTCGCACTGAGAATCGATTGGCTGGGATCCGAAAATAAAGGAAAGACCTCCGTTTCTGGCCAGGGCAATGGCCATTTTATGATCGGAAACCGATTGCATGATAGCAGAGACAAATGGGATGTTTAATTCCAGCTCTGGTTGTTCTCCTTTATGATACCTGACAAGGGGCGTTTTCAACGAGACGTTGGCCGGGTAACATTCTTTGGTTGTTAATCCCGGAATTAATAGGTATTCATTGAATGTTCTGGAGACATGATTAAAATATCGGGCCATAATGTTTTCTTAATGAAATTGGGACAAATTTAAATAAAAAATGAGTGTTAAACCAATGGGGTATTCTTAGTACTCTCCTTTGAAAAATGCTGCGCCTGTAAAATGGGCAATGAGTATGTTATTTTGGTCATAGATATCTACCGAAAAATGACCAAGGCTTTTACCTGAATTCAACTCCTTGGCATAAGCGGTCAGCTTTCCAGAGGAGATACCTTTGAAAAATGAAATACTGGCATTGGCAGCCACGGCAATACGTCCGTGGGAGTTGGAGGCGGCGGCAAAGGCAAAGTCAGCAAGGGTAAAAAGGGCCCCTCCCTGGATAATGTCCACCCCGTTCAGGTGCTTGTCACTTATGAGCATTTCTGCCTGTGCTTCTCCTTTCCCTATGGAAACCAGATGAACGTCGTTGTTAAGGGCAAAGCGGTCTTTCTTGAGAATCTCTTCCAGTTTTTTTATCTTGTTTTGCATGTGGAGGAAGTTATTATGAATAAAAAAAGCGGGTTTATGGCCCGCTTTTTTCCTAAGTTATCTATTAATAGAATTTTGATCGCTTATCAACAATGTCCGCCCGCTTTTTCAGGCTTTCAAAAACCTGTGACCCCGCTCTGTAGCCCAGGGTGAGAGCCAGCCTGTTCTTTTCTCCGGTTACGTTGGTATCATTACCTTTTGAAATAGCAGTCACTTTTGCTAAATATACACCATTGATCCCTTCAATAGGAGCAGAGATTTTATTTTCAGGAAGGGTTGAAACGGTACCCACCAGAGCAGGTTCAAATCCGGCAGCAGGAATAGAATAAGTTTCAAAATTTAACCCGGCAGCTTCCTTTACATCGGTTGACAATTTCGAGGCTACTGCTTCCAGGCTGCTTTGTCCTGAGGCAGCATTCTTTAATTTGTCAGCCAGAATCTGTGCTTTCTTTTCTTTACGAACGGCCATTTCTACCTGATCTTTCGCTTCTTCAAAAGTGGCATCTCCTTTTTCGGTAGCCCCTGTGACAGCTCCGATAACGAATTTATTGCCAAATTCGAAGATTGATGAGCCTTCGTTGTTAACAATGATGTTACCTTTTTCTGCCTGGAAGGCTGCACGCACTAATTGACGTGAAGATTCCAATCCGGGTATTTCAGTATCGTTTTCTTTTACAGTCGCCAGTTTCTTGTCCAGTTTTTGTGCCTGGATCGATTTGTTGAAAGCATCTACAGAAGTGTTTTCACTGGCAAACTTGCTTGCTTCCCCATATATTTTTTGGTAAGTCTCGTTGCTTGGTTCTACATTTCTTGAAAGAATGGCCACTCTGACCTGATTGGTTGAACCTCCTTTTTTAGTGGTTTTAATCAGATGGATTCCATATTGAGTTGTTGCAATATTGACTTTGTTCACTTCACCAGAGAAAGCTGCTTCTTCAAATTCAGGAACCATTTGTCTGCGTTTGAACCAACCCAGTTCGCCACCTTTCATTGCAGAACCTTTATCATCAGAGAATTTAACGGCTAGCTCACTGAAATTAGCGCCATTGTCCAGTAGCTTTTTCAAGCTGTCGGCCAATGCCTGCACTTTTGCCACGCTACCATGTGCCTGTGGGCTGATCAAAATATGAGAGGCCTGAACAGAGTCAGGAAGCATTTTTACCTGGTCAAGTTTAGCCAGCTTATAAGCGTTATTTTCAAAATAGGGTCCGTAGACTTCTCCTGGCTGAGCTGCAAAAGCCCAATCAGCAATAGCGGGAGAAAGTTCTTCTTTCTTGTAAAAGGACGGATCAAATCGGGTGTCAGAATTGGCATTCACATACTGCGCATTGTCCTGTGAGGCGGCAAAGTCAGTTTTATTGTCCTCAGCCCATTTTTTTGTTGCATTGTTGTCTGCGGCCGATGGAAGAACCTCGAAAGTGACATATTCAATTTTTCTGGTATTTTCCTGTTTGTACTGATCTTTGTGCTTGTTGTAATACTCTTTCAGTTCGCTGTCCGAGATTTTAGCATCTGCATCAGGAACGGAAGCATAGTTTAAAACAACGTACTGAATATTTGCACTTTGATTTTTGGCTTCCAGGCTTTTTTTAGCTTCCAAAGAAGTGACATATAATCCTTTGGCAACCAAATCATTGTATTTGGTTCTAAGTTTATCCTGTTTGATTTGATTTTCAATATACAGCCAGTATGATTTCTGCTCAGGGGTTGCGTTGGACTCCAGGTTTTTTAAAAACTGGATAACGGACGATTTATCCACTTGTCCTGTTTGAGGATTCTGAAACAATTGTTTGATAATAGGATGGGGATTATTTCCTTGCACTAAATCAAAAAGTTCATCTGGGGTCACCGCAAGGCCCAGTTCTTCAGAGGCTTTGCTCATAATGTTTTCCTGAAGATAGCTTTGCCATACCTGCTCCCGGATTTGAGACCAGGTTGCTTCATCAATCTGAGTCTGCCGGGTATTCATTTTGTAAATTTCAGAAAGCTCTTCTACTTTCTTTTGAAATTCAGGATATTGAATAGACTCGCCATCGATTTCCGCAATCTTCATCTGACTGGGTCTCATTAACTTATTGCCTGAATTAAGCATATCGCCCAGAATAAATGCCCCTAAGGCCAGACCGATTACGATTGCTACCAGTAAACCTCCACGATTCCTTATGTTCTGTAATGTAGCCATTGACTGTTATTATTTTTTTATAATTTGCTTTTGATTTTTCGAGGGACGAAGATAATAATTTTCAATATTAAACCTGTGAAATCATTTTTTATTTTAGTTATTGTCCAATATATGAAGGTGTACCAGCTCTATTTTTGTATGGGTTGCCTTTAATATCTTAAACCGATACCTTCCAATCTCAATGATAGTGTTCACTTTTGGGATACTTTCGTAATGATAAAGGATAAATCCGGCAAGTGTTTCATATTCTTCCCTTTCCTTAAAATCAAAGTTAAAGTGCTCATTCAGGTCGTCCAGGTCAGCCCTTCCTGAAAGAATATATTCATTGGGTTTTATCTGTTTTTTTATAATATCCACCGTGTCATGCTCATCTTCTATTTCCCCGAATATTTGTTCCAGAATATCTTCACTGGTCACCATCCCGGAAGTACCTCCAAATTCATCCACCACTATGGCAATACTTAGCCGCTCTTGAACAAACAAGCCCAGCAGTTTATTGGCCGGCATGGTCTCGGGTACTGTCAGTACATTGCTAAGATTAGACGCAATAGATTCAGGCTTTGAAAAGATGACCGATTGGTGGATATAACCCACTATATTATCTATATTTTCTTCATAAAAGAGAATGCGTGAGTAACCGGTCTCAATAAACTTTTGCAGCAATTCTTCCACTGTGGAATTAATATCCATCACTGCCATTTCGGTACGCGGTACCATGATCTCTCGAAGCTTCACCTTAGAAAAGTCGAGGGCATTGCGAAACAATTTTACTTCGTTGTCTATCTCTTCATTGTTTTGTGAAAGGTTTGTCCTCTCTGAGCTATTCACCAGAAGATGATCCAGGTCAAAACGGTTAAAGAGGAGTTTTGCATTCAAATTGCTGTAGTCTTCATCGAGAACTATTTTTAAAATTTTCTTTGATATGCCTAAAAGGATCAAGGTAAAGGGATAGAAAATAAAATAAAAAAAGGCCGTTGGTATGGAAAAGAAGTTTAACAAACCGTTGGGGTTTATCACGAAGAGTATTTTGGGTAAAAACTCAGCCACCAAAAGAATGGCCAGGGTTAAAATCAATATTTCTATTGCCAGAGATCCATAAACGGGAAAATATATTGAGAGCAAGGGGTGAAGAAACTGCAATAAGGCTACCCCAAAACTTACCAATGAGAGTATTTTGCCAATAAGCAGAGAGGCAATAAAATGAACAGGTTTTCGCGTATAGAGGGTAATTAACCTGGAAACAAGATGTGCTTGTTTCTTGTCCAGTTCCAGCCGTATTTTATTTGCATTGACAAAAGCAATTTCTATCCCGGAGAAAAATGCACCTAAAATCAGGGAAAGAATGATGACAAGTTGCAAATCCATAATTTGGTTTATTTATCTTGGACCTCAATATACATCTGCCCTTTGAGATTTTTAAATGTGTATTCAGAAAAATCCTGATTGGATTCAAAGCTGGTACCACTGGTAATTTGATCTTTCTGAATGATCTGTACAAACTGATCGGAGTAAATCTTGCCCTTTTTCTGATCCCATACGAGGTATTCTGTTTTAAGGGTATCCCCTTTTTGATTTACCGCTATTACATTATTTTTTGCTTCCCATCGGTCGTCAGCAGTAAAATATTTGGCATAACGTGAAGTAATAAAAGAGGTAATGTTCATCCTGCCGTCATATTGAGTGATGGCTACCCCTTGGGGAAATTCGGTATATGGTACTTTCTCATCATCATGAACAATCATTTCCGGGGTTTGTAGTTTAAACCTGATGATGGTAGAATCGGAAGAAAGCATTTCATAACCTTCAGCTGATACCGCTGGCAGGTTCTCTATATTGGTAAACTTTTTTATCTTCTCAAAATCATTGGCACACGAGCAAAGTAGAAAACCAATAAGGATTATCAATGGTGCATTTTTCATCCATAGGCTCCGCGTGATCCCCAGGAGCAGCCGTTGGTTATTCATACTTGTTCTAAAATTCATCTGGCCAAAAGATATTGTTTGAAACTATAACTACAATCTATCACAGATTTATATATCAGGAAACAACATGCAGTAAGGTTAGCAAAGCCTTTAATTATTGCTCCTTGCCCCAGGCCCTGATTATTTATCAATATTCCCGATGCAAAGGTATAAAAGAAAAGCATTGGATTTTTGAATCTCAGAAATCCAATGCTTGTATGTGATTTTAATATCACCCTATTTATTTCCTGGCACGAATAACTGTGCTTTCCCCAATCCAGCCTCCCACCTGATAGGTCTGACCTTCGGATAAGGTATTGAAAAAGATATCTTCTTTGGATGGAAAATACTGCGAATAAGTATTGATCCGTTCATTGGCATCCGCGGTAATGGAAGGATCCGCTTTCTTGGCCTTATTGTAAAAATCGACTGCTACCAGAAAGACCATGGAATGATCAAAATCATTCTCTCCGTATGACTTGCTGTTATGGGCATAGACATCACCAAGCAGTAAATAAGCTTTCCCATTATTGGGGTTGTTGTCAATGGCCTTTTTTAAATAGGTCTTTGCCTGCTGGGGATTGGTCGTCCAGCTGATGGCAGCCATTTCGTAATAATATTTGGAAAGATTCATCGGATCTTTCTCTCCTTCAATGGCCTGTTTGTAATAAGACTGGGCTTTATCCGATTGTCCTGATTTTATAAACATGCGAGCCATATTATAGGCTGCCTCGGGAGAGGGCTCCATTTGAAACAATTTCTCGGAAGCCTTGGCAAATAATGGGCTGGCATCACAATTAGCCCGATCAAGCATGCGCACCATCTTTTTCAATTCCTCCAGATTTTCCCCAATCTGGTTATACTTTGGGGTGTAAATACTGATCAGTGCTTCGCAGTCGGCAGCACCGCTTGCCTGGAAGACCTGATCGACGTTCTCCCGGGCTATAAGAAAGTTTTTATCCGATGGATTCTTTTGAAGCACCTGGTTGATAATTCCTGAAGCAACATCGTAATTTTCTATTACCTTTTCTTTGGAAAGTTCTCCTACCCCAAACAGTCCGCGGGTGGACTGCATTAAAAGAATCAATACCGGGGCTTCCGTAGTTGACCCTTGAAGTTTAACCGCCCTTTCCAGGTAATCATAGCCTTGCTTGAGAATCGGTTTTCTCAATTCATCGGTCATATTTTCATTGTTTAGCTTGTATTTCAGATAATCCGTTCCCTGCCGCCCCAGTACATAGCCTTCCTGATTGAAATACTTGATACGCTTGTCATAAATGTGCATCAAAGAATCAATGTATAAATCTTTGACCGCAGGGTCTTTGACTTCTTCTATAAGGCTCTGATAGATATTAGCGCCATGAAGATAAATGTTGATAATCGATTTTGGATATTTTCTGTAAAGAATACGCCAGTAGGGAAGGGCCCCCTTATAGTCTTTTTGGTCATACATCTGCTTTTCCAAAGTAAAAGCACTCATGAAATCCTTGTCTTTTTCAGCAACCAGTTCAGTGGATGTTTTTAGAATTACCCCTTTGTCATCACTACCTTGATCGCTCACCGGGATATTTCCGTCAAAGCTGAAATCAATCACATCACTAGTGTTTGCTTCCAGATCTAATTTTTTGGATTCGTTGATAAATGTGAATTTTAAGTACTTACTGCCTGAAGGAACGGTAATTTGATATTTCCCATCAAAACTGGTCATGAATTTCTCTGATGTCTTCTGTGCTTCAACAGTTACCCCAGCAGCAACTTTCCCGTCCCTGTAGACAGTACCCTTGATTACCCGCTGAGCCATAGCTCCATAGCCCATCCATATGCCTATGGCAAAAGTGAGGAAAATTGATTTTAATAAAAGAGATTTCATTTCTATTTGTTTTAATGTGGTTGTCATCAATCAAATATGCAATTACACTACCGTTATATTAATAAAGATACAAGTAAATTTTGTATTATTATTAATAAGGCTATATAAATTGCCTCTCTCTTTTCTAAAAATGTAAAGACATTATGGTCTGTCGATCAGTATGGGAGGCTATTAATGTTCTCCAAAACCTGTGCCAATATGTTATTCTGATGATTGCCAGGCATCAGATTCTTTCCAGCTTTATTTTCCAGCCTTTAAGGACTGTGAATTTATGGGTTAATCGAATTTGCGTTTAATAAACCAATAATCATAGAAATTCAAGTACAGGCTAAAACGGGTGTAGTTATTCTGTACCAGGTTATCCGTTGTAGTTCCTTTTTTACCGAATTCAACGGCAAAATTGGCAGTTGATTTTGACTTGGGCAGCGGTAATCCCAACCCCGCGCTGATGCCTGTTTCTTTAATCTGGTGATTCTTAATCGTCAGATAGGAGCTTTCCTGATGAATGCCAAAGCGGTATTTCACCCTTTTAAAATAACTCCTGATGGAAAAGGCATCGGGGATATATTCCACACCCGCCGACAGCCTTGTCAGGTCACTTGTCAATCCGTCAATCTTACCCGGGAATGTAGATTTACTCCATGCCGCATGGTAATAATCTGCATTGATTTCAAGTTTGTTAAGTTGATTGTAGGATAAGCCTACCCCAATTGTGGAAGGCATCTTCATGATGTGCTTGGATTCTACCTGATCGACAGAATCTACCTTATCGCTCAGCACGGAGGATCCGACCACAATGGTTTTGTATTCCAGGGCCTGGTACAGAACGGCAAAGTCGGATCGTTTTTCAAAAATAACCCCAAGGCCCAGGTACTGGTTTTTCTTCAGTTTTAGGTCATATTGAAGTCCATAGGTAAGGGTAAAATCCCTAAGCCTTGTACTTTCTGTCCTTGTAGTGGAAAAGATGGTAGGATCGGTAAACTCATATTTTCTGTTTTTACTAAGCCTGCCGAAAATATAATTTAAGTTGGCCCCAATGGAAAGGCCTTTAACTGGAGTAACGGATGTTCCAAAAAATGCTTTCGAGGAGCTTCCTTCACCATAATAACTCTGATCGGTACCTCCTATCCCGGGAATGGTATCTGAAAATGCGACCTCATAACCCATATCCGAAAAGGGCTGTAATCCCATTCCCGCACCCAGCCATTTGGTAATGGGCCATGTAAGCGAAAAATACCGGAAATTGATGTCATTGGTATTTCTGGTTCCACTATTGCTTTTGTAGTTGGAAAACGTACCATCAATACCAAAATCAAATATAAATGATAAACTGTCTATGGCAGTATATGATGCCGGATTGGCCGAGTTGATCTGTACGGCATGCCTGCTCCCCAACGAGGCTCCACCCATGGCACTGGAACGGCCATAACTGTATGGATTAAGTTCACCTAATCCAAAACGTGAGAAGGGAGACGAAGTATTATTGTTTTGCGCATAGGTGGATAATCCGCAGAGAATCAAAACTATTACGACTGATAGGACATTATTTCTTTTTCGCATTGTATTCCAGAATCCTGTTTAATCCTATTAATGTTAAATTAAAATGTACAAATATGGCATAATTTAATTTTTTATCAAAAAAATTAGAATCACCCCCTGTCATAATGATCTGTAAATTTTGATAATTTCTGTTAAAGAACGCTATATTCTGTTCTATTTCATAAATAATCCCATTTTGCACCCCCGCCCTTATGGCCTCTTCCGTAGTTTTACCTATGGCGTTAAAATGATCCATGGGTGAAATCAGGGGAAGTTTACCGGTAAAATGATTCAGCGCTTTAAAGCGCATCTCCATGCCAGGGGATATGTTTCCGCCAATAAACTGATTTTTTTCTGATACCAGGTCATAGGTGATGGCTGTACCGGCATCAATTACCAGTAAATTGGTATTGGGGAAAAGCTCATTGGCCCCAACGGCGGCGGCTAGCCTGTCTTTACCAAGGGTCTCGGGCGTGGCATACAAATTCTCAATGGGCAGTTGGGTGGTATGATCCAATTCCAAAAACTGATCGAATTGCTGATTTAATACCTCCAGCAACTCCTCATCGGCAGGTCTGACTGAAGAAAGAATGGCTCTGTTTAACTGTTCGTGCTCATCTTTCAGCATCATTACCTGGCGGGGTGTCAAACGATCCATTGAAACGTTGAACATCAAATCATGTTCATTGAACAATGCGATTTTCGTTCTGGTATTGCCGATATCAATGATAAGGTTGCTCAATGGCTAATCTTCTATTCGTTGTGAGATATCCAGGGCGCTCACCGAATGGGTAAGGGCACCGATGGAAATATAATCCACCCCGGTGGCGGCCACTTCGCGCAAACGCTCCAGGGTCATGTTTCCGGAGGCTTCCACTTTGGCCCTTCCTGCAATCAGTTTTACGGCCTTATGCATGGTTTCAGTATCCATATTGTCGAGCATGATAATATCCGCTCCGGAATCGAGGGCTTCCTGTACCTGGGCCAGGGTGGTGGTTTCCACTTCGATCTTAATGTCCGGCTCAATTTTACTGCGCACCGCATTCATCGCTGCAGTGATCCCCCCGGCCACCTCAATATGGTTGTCCTTGATCATGGCCATGTCATGTAAACCGTGACGGTGATTGGTTCCCCCACCGGTCTTTACCGCGTATTTGTCCAGCTTGTTGAACCCGGGCATCGTTTTGCGCGTATCCAGTATCTCTGTCTTAAAATCTTTTACCGCATCGGCATATTTGTTCGACATGGTAGCAATACCCGACAGGCGCTGCAAAAAGTTAAGGGCGGTGCGTTCTCCTGTTAAAAGGGCACGGTATGAACCTTCAAATTCAACAAGTACATCCCCATTTTTGATTTTTTCTCCTTCTTCCACCTTAGGGTTCCATACCAGGTCAGCATCCAGCTTGCGGAATACCATCTCGGCAATGGGAAGCCCCGCAACCACCCCATCGGCCTTGGCTATCATTTTGGCCTTGCGCCTTGTCTCGGCCGGAATAATGTTATCCGTGGTGATATCGCCCGTGCCCACATCATCATGCAAAGCAAGATCTATCAGGGCATGGGCCGCTTTTATTACTTTCTCTTTCATATCTTATTTGTTGACTTCCTGAAATTTATAGGTCTGTCCAATTTGTTGTATTAGGTGAAAACACAAGCTGGGATCTTCCATTTGGTAATCTTCCCTGATGTGTCCGCCCCGGCTTTCCTTGCGGATTAATGCCGATTGACAAATCAGGCTGCAAATATCCGTAATGTGTTTGATTTTTAAAAGATTGTATTCATTAATTTTTTCTGGCAGCTGTCTGGAGAGAATACTAAGTTCTTCAATGGCTTCAATCAGCTTACTGGCTGAACGAACAATACCTGCTTTTTTACTCATCAAGCTGGCAATGTGGTTTTTTGTTTCCAAAAAATAGTTCTCGTTATTTTGATCCACATGAATGGGCTCGATTGACGGCAATTCTACCGAGGGACTATCTTTCGCCATGGCCCTTTCTGCTGCCCTTTTGCCAAAGACAAGGCATTCCAACAGTGAGTTGCTTGCCAGCCGGTTAGCCCCCATTACTCCGGTAGAAGCTACTTCGCCGCATGCAAAGAGGCCATTGATGTTGGTCTCTCCATGCAAATCAGTCTGAATGCCCCCAACCATGTAATGTGCCGCGGGGGAGACGGGAAGCAGGTCCTTGGTAAAATCTATATTATATTTGAGTAAGGTATGATAGATGGTGGAAAAACGTTTTTTGATAAGTTCCGCGTCAAGGTGCTGTAAGCTCAGATATAAAAAATCGGCATGGTGCTCCTGCAGTTCATTGTAAATGGCATGGGCCACCACATCCCGGGGGGCCAGTTCAGCCAGCGGATGCAAATGCTGCATGAATCGCTCGCCTTTGGGATTTAGCAGCCAGGCCCCTTCGCCCCTTACCGCCTCACTGATCAAAAAAGCTTCTTCTCCGGGAATATACAAAGCCGATGGGTGAAACTGGATAAACTCTATGTCCGAGAGTTTGGCCCCAGCATGAAAAGCCAAAGCTATGCCGTCGCCTGTGGCCGTATGCGGATTGGTCGAACGGTCATAAATGCGCGACAACCCGCCCGTGGCAATAATGGTCGCTTTGGAGGTAAAGACAATGTTTTTTCCACTGACAAAATCAAAGGCCTGAACACCCATACAGCGCTGGTTACTGACCAACAGGCTGACAACGGTGCAGTATTCAAAAACGTCAATGCTAGCTTGCTCCTGCACCTTTTTGAGCATAAAGCAGGTTAGGCCTTTACCGGTAGCATCTCCTCCGGCATGAAGGATCCGCCGGTGGCTGTGCCCTCCTTCCAGTCCACGGACATACTCCCCGTTTTCCCTGTCGAACTGCATGCCCAGTTCAATAATTTCCTCCACGCATTTTTGTCCTTCCTTCACCAGCACTTCCACCGCATCCAGATCGCACAGCCCGCGTCCGGCTGTCAAAGTATCCTGAATATGGGATTCAAAAGAGTCGTCCTTATCGGTTACAACGGCAATTCCGCCCTGTGCATAATAGGAATTGCTGATATCCAGCTGTGATTTGGTGATGATGGCAACACTCCCTTTTTTCGAGGCATGATACGCTGCTGTAAGTCCTGCTAAACCGCTCCCGACAATTATGGTGTCGAATGTTTTTATTTCCATGGAATTCAATTGTGCCATCTTCCGATTGTTACTTTCGTGGCGCAAAGGTACAAAAACTGATCCAGTGGTGGATGCCAATCATTCGCTTTTAATTTCCAGCATAAATCCGCTGCCATGAATGTTTTTTATTTCAATTTTCGGGTCTTCGCTAAGCAGTTTTCTTAGTTTTGTAAGGTACACATCCATGCTGCGGGCAGTAAAATAACCATCATCTCCCCATATCTTTTTAAGGGCGGTCTCACGGGGCAATAGTTCGTTCTGGTTGTCACACAGCATCTTTAGCAGCTCGGCTTCCTTGGGTGAGAGTTTTTGTTTCACAGCGTCCCTTTCCACGGTACGAAGCTTAAAGTCGAACAGGTAACTGCCCACCTGATAAAAATCGGTCTCTCTTACCGGTGCCCCGGGCTGCCTTTTCAGGATGGCTTTTAGTTTGAAGATCAGAACTTCGGTATCAAAGGGCTTGGTGATGTAATCATCAGCTCCGATACGATAGCCGGTTAGCACATCCTCACGCAGGTTTTTGGCCGTAAGAAAAAGTATGGGAACAATCGGGTTAATCTTCCGGATTTCCGCTGCAATGGTAAAGCCGTCGATATGGGGCAGCATCACATCCAGTATGCATACCTCAAAACTGTCTCGGTTAAACTCTTTTAAAGCGTTTTGGCCATCATCCACCCACTGCACGTTAAAATCATTGATCTCCAGGTAAGATTTTAACACCGCTCCAAAACTAAGGTCATCTTCCACCAGAAAAATGTGAGGCTTTGCGTTCATTGTTGTTCGTTGTATTAATTGTTACTTTTTTGCGCTGCTGGCTTCCTACTCAAGGACTGGCCTTAAGGACCTTAAAGACTTTAAAGTACTTAAGGCCTGGTCTGGGAAAGGCCTTTTTGCCCGCTTCTATTCCCTTGTAAAAGGAATAAACACCTCAAACCTGCTTCCTTTGCCCGGCTCACTGTGAACGGTGATGTTTCCCCTGTTGGCCTCCAATACTGCCTTTACATAGCTTAATCCAAGGCCAAAACCTTTCACATTGTGAATGTTCCCGCTGGTCTGCCGGTAGAAACGCTCAAAGATACGACTTTGCACACTCTTTGTCATCCCGATACCCTTGTCTTCTACTGTAATAATGACCCCTTTACTGTTGTTGCGGGTCGATAGCTTAATCTCCGGTGCACTGGGCGAATACTTGTTGGCATTGTCCAAAAGGTTGTAAATAAGGTTGGCAAAATGACGGGCATCGCTGGTTGCCATGGGTTGAGAAGCCATCAGCTCGCTGGTGATGGAACCTCCTTTTTTCTCCACCTGAAGTACGATGCTCTGAATGGCATCTTCAATAACCTCATGCAGGTTGAAAGTTTCCCACTTGAACTGAAACTCTTTCTTGTCCAATCGGGCAATAGTCAGTATATCCTCTACCTGTTGATTCATACGGGTGTTTTCCTTTTTGATCATCTCCATGAAATAACGGATGCGCTCCGGATTTTCAATTATCTTGGGGTTCATGACCGAATCTGCCGCTACCGATATGGTGGCTATGGGGGTTTTAAATTCATGGGTCATGTTGTTGATAAAATCCGATTTCATCTCCGAAATCTTCTTTTGCTTCAAAATAAAGTAAATACTGAAAGCAAAAGTGACCAGTACAATGATTGAGAATATCAGAGAAATAATGAGCAGCCAGTTTAAGGTTTGATAGATATACGATTTCTTTTCAGGAAAATAAACCGCCAGTCGCATGTTCTTTTGAATAATATCGTTGGGAAACAGGTTGACTTTATACGGACTTTTTGCCAGTAGCAGCGAGTCTGCCTTTTGGGTTTTATTCGATATCAATGAATCGTTTAGTATTCCAAATTCAAAGCGAATGGAGATGTTGCGATTTTTCAGTTCCTTGGCTAAGATATCCTGAATTGGGGCAGCTGATAGTTCTGGTTCTTCCCACTGCGAGATTTCCTCCACCACCTTATCGGCCACCCGTGTGAGCTTTTTCTTCCGGATCTCAAAACGTTTTCTTATTTTGAAGGTTGAATCCTGCCCATGTTCAAAATGACGGGTGAGGGAATCAAACCGCTCAAGTCCACGGGCATAGACCGAGTCCATGTTCCTGGCAAGGCTGTCGTTGTTAATGATGATAACATCTTCTTTTTCCGTATTTAAGCTATCCCCTTTGGCGGACATTTGAAAATGCATTCCTTTTTTATCTTTTGTTGCCCTGAGAATCATCTCAATCTGGCGGGCCGAAGGGTTGCCCGGTACTTTGGGAATGGCTATACGCCGAGGGCGGTGTCCCGGAATATAGGGTGTCTGTGGAGGCGAAGGAATGGGTTCAAAATTGTGCAGTCCGGTGGTATCGTCCATGGCAAAATGGTTGATCATCCTGAAATCACGCATGTTCTCCAGCCGGTTGGTGGTACTCATCAGGGCCTCATTCACGCTGCGGTCGAACAGTTCATTCTTTACCTGGATGGCATTGTTCATCCAAACCACCTGAATGATGATAATTGCCAGGATCGATATCCCCATCAAGGCAATAAGAGCGGTGAATATTCTTTTGTTCATAGGAACAAAGATAAAACATTAAAGAGGCCCATCCCAGTACTTTAACTTTTTGTTAACAGATTTTAACCGCCCTTTAACTCCTTGTTTGCCAGGGATGGGTGTATCTTTGTTTCAAATAATAAACGATAAATCATACCCTCATGAAAAACAAATTAAAATTATTGGTAATAGGCAGTATCTCTGCCATTATGTTGATCCCTGGTTTTGCATTCTCTCAGGCTCAGGATGTAAAGAAAACCCGTCATATCAAAATGATGAAAATTGAAAATGGTAAAAAGATGGAAATCGATACCGTCCTTACCGGCAACGATGTTTTTGTATGGAATGGCGATACCATTAACCCGGAAAAACATATTGAAAAGTTCAGCCCTTCAGAATTTGACAAAAGGCATCCGGAGAAAGTCCACAAAATGATCATGCATGCCGATTCGGGAGAAGATGTGCGCATCATAACCGAGGAAGGAGATACGGTGGGAGAAAAAATTATCATCCACAAAAGAATGAGAGACGGCAATGACAATGACCATTTCATCTATCTGAATAGGCCCGGCGGATACCATTTTCCACCTGTTCCTGGCGCTCCCGCAGTGCCACATATCAAAAGATTTAAAGGCATGAACAATTCAAAAATGATCAACCTGAATGATCCCAATGTGATCTCTTTCAAGAAAAAGGATATGAGTGGCGGCCGTGAAAAGATTGAGATCATCCGTAAAAAAACCTCTGATTCAGATAACATGAATGTCGATATTGATATCGATGATGCTCTGCAGGTGCCAGAACCTCCAATGCCCCCTATGATGGAAGGAACAATGGATCAGGATTCTGATCGCAGGATGATGAAGCAGGAAAGCGATGAAAATTCAAAAGCTGCAGTTAAAAAAGCAGAAAGAAAAGCTGCCAGGGAAAATAAATAATCAAAACGGGCGTTAGATTGTTATGAGAATGCGATTTTAGAAGATTTTTAAGGAAAACAATTAAACAGCAAACCCAAAAGCCGGCGATTCCCCATCCCGGCTTTTTTAATTTTAGTATGATCGTATATGGCCTATTGGCAACAAATATTCTTTAATAATATCCACTTGTTTACATTATGTTTTTGTAGCATATAGCCACATCTCCAAATAATCCATTTGATTTTTGTCTTCCCTGAATTTTCTATCCAGGTGCTTCTTTATAAAGTTAAGTTTGACTTCTTCTAAAATTCTGCCAGGTATAATAAGGATATTTTTCCAACCGTATTTTTCGAATGCTAATTTATATTGATAGGGTCTGAATCTATTGGGAGTGCCCGATGAGCTAAACAATCGATAAATCCTTTCGGAATATCTATAAATATTGTTTGGATCCTTGTCCCGAATCCACCGGGAATGTGTCTTTAAATCGACAAGACCCATAATAATAGCACCAGGATTCGCAACCGTACTTACTTGCTTTATTGTTTCATTTACATCGTCAAAATGCTCGAACGACGCATGACTGAATATTAAATCCATTTTACGGGAGCCTACGGCACTGACAATATCAAAGTCTTTGCGATAAATATAATCCAGTTTATCATTATGCCCGTTTCTTGTTTTATCAAGCTCTTCTATTAAAAATGATACATCAAGTTGGTGTTTGTCTTTTAAATAGGTGAAAAAGACATTGTAAAACTGTTCAGGAACATCTTTAATCAAATTGTTAACATCAATTGCAATGTATTGTTTGATAGATTTTGAAAGTAGATACAGACCCACCCCTAAATCGGAACCGGGTCCTAATTCTAAAATAACCTTGTTATTTAAAGTACTTTTTTTATCATCCTTGACATACTCATTTAGCTTAGCGATCCATTGATCAACGATTCCAATATCATAGGCTACACACCTTTGAAATTCAGTAATTGAAAATGGTTTTGGTGCTGAATATCCTTGAATAAAAGATTTTATCCTGGACAACATGAGAAATCCAATTCCAATCCAATAATAGAATATATTGATAAAAATATTTTTCATTAGTTATTATTTTTAATGGTTATTGTTTATCATCCAGATATTTTTTGTTTTTTGTGGTTCTTAATTGTTGTCCACCTCTGTATATACGTAATTCTATCGCGTTTATATTCATCGTAGAGGATCTTTCAGTGGTCATAGCACTGCTTATTGCGAATATCACTTTAAGCATAAAGGGTATATGCAATGAATTCTTTCAGATTTGAATAAAAGTCTGAAACCTATTCATCTTGTGGTTATTTCTACATACAATAAGTTTTTTTTCTCTGTCCCAGGGAAGGCGGCCTGACTCTTATTTTTCCTGGCAACACATTATCAGAATTTTTTACCTGCTCAATAGCGACTCAATATTCGGTCAATACCAACTCAAGGGTTCGTAGGGAGTAAATAGGGTCTATGTAGGGTGTAAATGGGTAGATAATGGGTTCACGAACCCATTATCTACCCATTATGTACCCCTAATGTACCTATTATCTACCCATAAACTATTGAGTTGGTATTGACCGGGTTTTGAGTCGCTATTGAGCAGGTGAGAATCCTTAGGATATCAGCAGTGAAGCCGCAGTGTTAACCGGGGGATGGAATGGGAGACCTGGTCTTGAGGATAGGAGGAAGGTGTGGCATCGATTTCTTTATTGGGATTTTTGTTCCAACAACCTATGGTCATCTTGCCAAAACAAAAATACCCGCCTAATGGACGGGTATTTACCTATTTTTTTAATATTGAAATATTAGACAGCCTGTACCTGTTCAAGGCTTTCATAGCCTTTTTGAACCGCTTCGAGGTTCATGGGGATCATGAAATGATGACGCGTTGGAAGGGATTTTTCCAATCCTTTTTTAACGCTTTCCATCTTTACCACCGGCTTGGCTTTAAGGTATCCGCCTAAAACCACCATGTTAAAGGTTTTCACGTTTCCCAGTTCGGCGGCAATCATGGTGCCTTCGATCTTGTAGATGTTGATATCGGTACGTTTGGGAGGATGGATGATGCCGTTGGGATCGTAGATCAAAACACCGCCCGGTTTTACCATCGGTTCAAATTTATTCATCGACTGCTGGTTCAGGATGATGGCCGTATCAAATTCATTGATGATGGGTGAACTGATACGGTTATCGCTTAGTATCACGGTTACGTTGGCCGTACCGCCGCGCATCTCTGGGCCGTACGATGGGAACCAGGTTACTTCCTGGTCGGCCATTACTCCTGAATAGGCCAGGATTTTTCCCATGGATAAAACGCCTTGTCCGCCAAATCCGGCTATGATGATTTCTTCAGTCATTGTCTTCAGTTTTTAAGTGGTTCATAGCTTAGTGGATCGTTTTTAGATCCATCTTTCAGATCGCCCGGGGGATAGAAGGGGAACATGTTCTCTGTCATCCATTCATTGGCCTTTACCGGGGTCATTTTCCAGTTCATGTTACAGGTAGAAACCACTTCAACAAAAGAAGTTCCTTTTTTATCCATGGCTGCCTGGAAGGCTTTGGCTATTGCTTTTTTGCATTTTCGAATAGTGCCGGGAGTATGAACCGACTGACGGGTTACATACGAGGTGCCGGGCAGCTGGGCAATCAACTCGGTGATTTTTAACGGATAGCCGTTACGGGCGGCATCACGGCCATTGGGTGTGGTGGCAGTTACCATTCCCAGAAGGGTCGTAGGGGCCATCTGTCCGCCAGTCATTCCATAAATACCATTGTTGACAAAAATGACTACCATATCTTCGCCTCTGTTACAGGCATGCATGATTTCGGCTGCCCCTATAGAGGCCAGATCGCCGTCGCCCTGATAGGTAAATACTACCTTGTCGGGGTTGGTACGGGCAATGCCGGTAGCCACAGCAGGGGCTCTTCCGTGGGCCGCTTCCTGCCAGTCGATGTCGATATAGTTGTAGGCAAATACGGCACATCCCACGGGGGAAACGCCAATGGTCTTTTCCTGAATGCCCAGTTCTTCAATTACCTCGGCGAGAATGGTGTGCACCACGCCATGACTGCACCCGGGACAGTAATGCATGGTATTGCCGGTCAGTAATTTCGGCTTTTCGTAAATCAGGTTTTTCGGGTTAATGATATCTGAAAGTTCCATAAATTATCCTCTTAAGAGTTTTTGTTCAAGTGCTTCTACCA
>DATGYU010000308.1:0-14967 GCA_035297625.1 Prolixibacteraceae bacterium | reverse complement strand
TGATCCCAATGGCGTTTACCCCTATGTAAGTTATTCTGAAACAGCCAACAGGCCTGTACCGGTCATTTATAAATTCATTGCCCTGGAAAATGATTTCATTAGAGTAACGATATGCCCTGATCTGGGAGGTAAGGTTACTTCAATAATCCATAAGCCTTCAGGTAAAGAAGTGCTGTATGTACCGGAAGTTATTCGCCCAACACGCATACTGCCAAGGTTTTATTTTGTGGCCGGGGGTATTGAAGTAAGTTTTCCCATATCGCATTCTCCATCTCAGAATGAGAAGGTGCTATCTAAAATTGATCGCACCGCCAACCGTACTTACGTGACTTGCGGAGAGCGTGAATTGAGATTTGGCATGCAATGGTCGGTTGAATATTCCCTGGGACCGATGGATAATTTCCTTACCCAAAGAGTGGTCTTTTATAATCCGGGTACCATGTCTTATCCATGGATGTCGTGGTCAAATGCTGCCTTACCTTCCACTGCGGATACAGAATTTGATTTTCCTTCAGGTCAAGTATTATCGCATGCTTCTGTAATTGACACCATTGACTGGAAAAGCGAAGGGCCTTCCCATGAATCGGATATCAAAGAAATGACCGGTTACTTTTGGAAGACCAGGGATGTCAATGCTTTTGGCGTATTCACACCATCTAATGGCACCGGATTATATCATGTAGCCGATGAGACCATTGCTCCGGGAATGAAATTATGGAGCTATGGCCGGGGCGCCGACAGTACCTGGGCTACTTTAAGTACCGCCAGACATGCACCCTATATTGAAATGCAGGGTGGCCCAATTGGTGATCAGTCCATCAAGCTGGAACTGAAGCCTAAGGAAAAAAGAAGCCATACCGAATATTGGTTTCCTGCTATTCAGCCTATGAATATTTATCAATTAAAGGTTCCATCCGTACAGTTAAGACCTGTCAATGAAATCAAGCTGTTTGAATGGGCACGGGAATCAGATGTAAACAGTTGGATTGGTTTGTTAAAGGCATATAAGGACAATAGCACTGTTCCTGACGCTCCTAAAGTTAATACTTACCATTGGGCACCTTCGGGTATGGAAAACCTATCAGAGGCCTTTAAATGGGCCATCAATAAGGCTAATGCCCAACAGGCTGATCTTTGGAAATACTATTATGGGACTTGGTTAGCCGGAAGGGGGGAATCCGCCCAGGCCATACAAATTCTTTCAGATTGCAGAACCGGTATGGCAAAAGCCCTTCTGGCAAGGCTGCTAAGAATTAAAGGCGATAACAAAGGCGCAGTTGCTGCTTACCAATCCATTCAGGAACGATGGCTACAACTTCATCCGCAGGTAGTTATTGAACGGGATAAGGCATTAAGAAATTTAGGCAAACAAACTCTTAAAGAGCGTGAAGCATGGCTTGATCAGGTGGATGCGCTTAAAGATGAATGGGTGCTTGAACGCAGGGTTCAGTTGCTCATTGATAAAGGGGATGCTGTAAACGCCAGGAAACTTTTATTGTCTATTCCTTTCCAAAAAGTCCATCAGATCTATACAAGGACCAATATGTGGTTTCAGATATGTGATCTTTTGAATGAACCCCGATTGCCAATACCTGAACAGTTGGGAGAAGATCATCTTGCCAATTTTGGGGCCTATCGGGAATTTGAATAAGGTATCATACACAATGGAGTAATAATGCAGGCTGCCTACTATGAGCTACTGTCTACTGGCCCGAGTGCCAGTATACAGTAGCTTCTTTTATTATAGGTAATGTACTGAAAAATGGTTGGTGATTTTTACAAGAATAATTTGTAAACTCCCGCTGTTAATCTGAAGAGGAAACGGGCTCTGGTGGAGACCAACCTGCGAGCAATAGGATTAACGCATGAACAATAATACAAGGGCAGCCCATATGAGCTGTCCTTTTTGTATTATTGGTATGCTTGATGGCTAAAAAAACTCATTTTTCGTTGGTAAAATAGATATACCATTTGATGAAGTTGATGCGGTGCTCAACAGTCAAACCACGATGCAAATCCAGGTGATTTTTTAAATGGCTGAAGTACCCTTCTATCCCGTTTGTGGTCTTTGGAATCTTTGGGTTTGACAGGTAATGGAACATGTTTGGCAAAGCCCGTTTAATGGTGATAAAGGAACGTCTGAGCAGTTTATGGGTGTACCAGTACCTGCCTGTTTCTTCTTTAAAGGTCCTTTCATTCAAGTAATCCTTATGGGTTTCATACCATTTAAAAAACTCCCTTGTCCAGTATATACGGTCATTTTCTGTTTCTATTTTTAAAATCAACAGCACCAGGTGGCGTAGCTCTTGTCCTGCCACATGCCTGGGATAACGGGTAAGCCAAATCAGACACATGCGCTGAATATGAACCAAACAGCGCTGCACAATGGCATCCGGAACAGACTTTTTGATGGCTTTTAAGGCACTCTTGTGCCCGTCACTGGTAATACTGTCAATCTGTATGCCTAAGGTGATCAAATTGGCAAGATCTTCCCTGATCTCTTCGTAATGCTCCCCGTCTGAAAAACGTATTAACTGGGTATAACCATCATAGTTGTCCTGGTAGCATAGCACGCAGAACTTAGCAAAATAGGTGGCATCCATTCGAAAATTAACTCCCTGGCGTTTAATAATTTTGATCTTCGGTGCTTTCTTAAGCAACTGGTAAAAGGTTCGCTGAAGCGTATCCCTGCTCAAACCACTATCGCGGCTTAATGTCTTATAGGTCTGGCGTTCAATAACCCATTTTCGAAACCATACAAACCTGTTTTGAATACGCTGTTCTGGACGATTATCTGTTAAAAATATACCACATCTTTTACACTTAAAACGTTGCTTACCGTCTCGCTTCCCCCACCTGATAACATCAGTATAACCACAGGCCCAGCAGCGCTTTTTTTTGATTTTTCCATAAACATAAAAAGTTTGATGAAACCAAGTTCATCAAACTTTCTGTAATATCAATAGCAATAAGCCCTGCAGAGCTTTTTACCAACCATTTTTCAGTAATATGCCTTGAAACCAGGAATTTGGAACTTTAAACTTCTAAACTCCTTCATGTTCCTTGCCACTGCCTACTGAACACTGTTTACTGAATACTTCACTATATCTGGTAGTCCAAATCAAACGGCATCCTGTCTTCCAGGTTGTAAGGGGTCTCCTGGTAGACGTAATAGTTCATCCAGTTGGATATTAATAAATTGGCATGACCTCTCCATCGCATGGTAGGTTCCTGCGAAGGATCATTGTCAGGGTAGTAATTGGCAGGTATTTGAATGGGCAAATTCTTGCTTACATCTCTCTTGTATTCTGCATCCAGCGTGTAGCGCGAATACTCCGAATGGCCGGTAATAAAGAACTGCCGTCCGTCTTCCGTCATTACCATGTTGACTCCCGAATCCTCTGACTGGGATACTATTTTCAATTCCTTTACCTTTTTGATATCTGCTTCCAGCACTTCGGTATGACGAGAATGCGGCACGTAATACTCATCATCAAAACCTCTGAAGATAGGCAGCTGGTTGTTGTTATTGCGGTGCTTAAAGACCCCGAACATCTTATGGGGCAATATATACTTTGGAACTCCGTAGAAATGGTACATGCCTGCCTGTGCCGCCCAGCAGATAAACAGGGTAGAGGTGACATGACTTTTTGACCAGTCGAATATCTCGGTAAGCTCCTTCCAGTAGTTTACCTCCTCAAAGGGAAGCATCTCAACAGGCGCCCCTGTGATGATCATGCCGTCATAGTTATGCGATCTCAGCTGATCAAAGGTCTTGTAAAAGGCTTTCATATGCACATCCGGCGTGTTCTTGTAATCGTGGCCTTTCATACGCAGAAATTCTATCTCGATCTGCAAAGGAGTGTTCGACAGCAAACGGATAAGATCAGTTTCCGTGGTAATCTTCACTGGCATCAGGTTGACAATGATAACCTTCAATGGACGAATATCCTGGTGCGAAGCACGTGATTCGTTCATGATAAATATATTCTCCTGCTGCAGCAGTTCGATGGCAGGTAACCGATCAGGAACATTAATTGGCATGATGACAATAGTTTAAATATAATTACCGGAACCTTGACTTAAAGGTCATGGTTCCGGTAGTAAGGTTGCGAAATTAATTAAATCTGCGCTAATGCTTGCTCGAAATCAGCAATAATGTCGTCAATATGTTCCAGGCCCACCGAGACACGCAAGGCGGATGGATTCACGCCTGCCGACAGCTGTGCCTCATCCGACAGCTGCGAATGGGTGGTAGCAGCAGGCTGGATGATCAATGTCTTGGCATCGCCAACGTTGGCCAGATGACTGACCATCTTTAGGCTATCGACCACTTTGGTAGCGCTTTCCTTGGTGCCTTTCACTTCAAACGACAGCACACCACCGGCTCCCCTTGGCAGGTATTTCTTAGCCAGCTCATAGGAATGATTTCCTTCCAGCCCTGGATAGTTAACATTGTCTACCTTGGGATGGCTTTCCAGCCACTTGGCCAGGGCAACCGTATTCTGGATGTGACGCTCCATGCGCAGCGATAAGGTCTCCAGCCCCTGAAGCAACAGGAAGGAGTTGAACGGGCTTTGTGAAGCACCGATATCACGCAGGCCTTCTACTCTCGCCTTGATGATAAAAGCTATATTGCCAAATGGACCATCGAAATTAAAGATATCCCAGTATTTCAGTCCATGGTAGCCTTCTGAAGGTTCAGTAAACCCAGGGAATTTGCCATTACCCCAGTTGAAGTTTCCTGCATCAATAATCACCCCGCCTATGCTGGTCCCATGTCCTCCAATCCATTTGGTGGCTGATTCCACAACGATATTGGCTCCATGTTCGATTGGCCTGATCAGGTATCCACCGGCACCAAAAGTGTTGTCTACGATAAAAGGAATATCATATTTTTTAGCCAAAGCGCTAAAGGCATCAAAGTCAGGGACCACGTATCCCGGGTTGCCGATGGTCTCCAGGTAAATGGCCTTGGTTTTCTCATCGATCAGCTTTTCAAAAGCCTCTACGGTAAGGTTTTCAGCAAGGCGGGCTTCTATGCCCAGTTTCTTAAAGGTAACGGTAAACTGGTTGTATGAACCCCCGTACAGGTAAGGTGAACTGACAAAGTTATCGCCAAGGTTCATGATGTTGGTGAAGGTTAAAAACTGTGCCGAATGGCCTGAAGCTACCCCCAGTGCGGCCACCCCGCCTTCAAGGGCTGCAATGCGCTGCTCAAACACATCGGTTGTTGGGTTCATGATCCGGGTATAGATATTCCCGAATTCCTTCAGCGCAAACAAATTGGCAGCATGCTCCGCATTGTTGAATACATACGATGAAGTCTGGTAAATCGGCACTGCCCTCGATTGAGTGGTGGGATCAACCTGTTGGCCTGCATGCAGCTGCAGGGTCTCGAAGTGTAATTTTCTTTCAGTCATACTAATTATATTTAAGGATTAATTGTTTCATTAAAAAATATATTGTGAATCTCTTTGATGGCTTTTGGGGTGTCGTGCTGGTCAACGATCAGGTAGCTTACAAGGTCCGATACTCCTGATCCGCTGAGCAGCACATTGATCTTATGCTGTGCCACTGCCGTGAACAGCCTGGCCGATACCCCATGGTGCAGCTGCATCCCGTGGCCTACCACCGCGATGAGCGATACCTTATCTTCAATCACTATCTCGTTCACCGAACTTAAGCGCAGCTCACTGCAGATCTTTTTGGCCCTGGCTATCTCATTCTTGTTAAGGATGATGTTGATGCTCACCTGCGAGGTGATGACCGAACGGATATTAATACCCGACTGGTAAAAGGCTGATGTCACCTTGGCCAATATACCGGGTTTGAAGCCTACCCCAGGACCGTTGAGCTTCAGTACGGCGATCTGGTTGGTGTGTACAACGCTTTTAACCACGTTAGGGCTTACGAGAGACTCCGAGTTGATGATGGTAGTCAGTTGCTTGCCTTTGTCGCCTAAACGAAAGATATGGATGGGAATATGGCGGTCGGTTAAAGGCTCTACGATACGTGGGTTGACGGATTGCTCGCTGAAATACGATAATTCAGAAGCCTCGGCATAGGTAAGCCTTGCAATCAGGGAAGCATCTGTTACTGAATCTAAATCACAGGTCTTGAATTCCTTATCCAGCTCCCACAGCTCAAGGGTGTCGGCCCCGGTAAGCCTTGTGATGGCTGCTGCCGAATAATCGGCAGAATGTTTGCCCAGCCTTGCTATTCTACCGCTTTTGGTAATTCCATACGAGCCGGGTATAAGGTATATTCCCTTTGGCAATGAATGCTTCACGCCTTCTGTTTCTTCAAACAGCACCGTGGCATTGCCATATTCATCTGTTACTGTCAGTTCCAGGTTCTCGGGGTAGAGAATGGTAGCGTCCAGTTGGTTCTTTGAAAGAAATAACTGAAGGATAGCTGTAGTAATGCGTTCCGAATAACTGATCACCTGGTCTTTCAGCGGCAAAGAGAAATCGCCTGTAAACTCAATACCTTTCAATAGCTTTTCAAGGTTACCAATTTCTGCCTTAAGTGATTCATTGAGCTCATCGACACCAAATACCCTTAATTTCTGAAGTACCGTCGTGTTGATCTGGTCAATCACCTGGCCTGTAGTGGAACTGCCATTGATCAAAAGCTGCAAGCCTTGTTCAATGGGCTGCTGTATTTCTTCGACTGCGGAAACTACGACAATGGTCTTGTTAGCTGAATTACTCAACAGACTTGAAAAAGCTTCAAGGGTAGAATAATCGGATAAACTGTTTCCGCCAAATCGTACGACACAATTTGACATGATAATAATTTAAAAAAGGAAAAGGAAAATAACTGTTTGATTCTTTCAGGAAAGCCTTCAGGCAATATGCATGATCACACCGCTTGAAGGCTGGCGCATTATCATAGGCATACAACACATGGAAGTACTGCAACCCATCATCGGGGAAGTGCTGAGAGCGCTATATTTTGCAGTGTAATTCATCTTTGAATATTTGATATGATCGAATACAAACATAGATAGTTTTTCCAAATAGACAAAACTACTTGGTGAAATGTTCAGTAAAGTTTACATTAAGTTATTATTAAGGGAAGACAAGTTTCAAGTTTCAAGTTCCAGGTTTCAAGTTTCAAGTTAAGGCTTCGTAGTACAAATCGTTGGATAGCAAATCATCTCACCATAGGCCTTAGCCTCCTTAAAGTCTTTAACCTCCTTAAGCGTTGCCCTTGCATTGGCCAGAAAAGCAATATCGCTTAAAAGAACCTTTAACTTGAAACTTGAAATTTGGAACTTGGAACTCTTCTACCTCTTCACCACCTTCCTTGTCTCCTCATTCACCTTCAGCAAATAGATGCCCGGTACTACCTTTCGGCCATCCTCATCTTCGCCATTCCACACAAGGCTTATTTTTGCCCCTTTTTGCCCCTTTAAAAGCGTTTTAATCTTCTGCCCACTCACACTGTAGATTTCAACATTTACTTCCCTGAGCGAAGGATTTGCTATCTCTATGCTCATCTCAGAAGTAAAGGGATTGGGATAACAGGTGATGGCCATCGGGCTTGCCATCTTATCAACTCCAGTGACCAGGCCATGCTGGATAACAGTGATGGTTTTGGATGTTGCTTCAGGGGCTAATAGGGTTACAATGGCCACTCTTTCTGTAGTTTCTTCATTGTTCTGTGCCGTAAGGGTAATCTCCTTTGGGCCTTCACCCAGCGAAGGGCTTATGGTCAGCCAGTCCTGATTGCTTGCAGCCGTCCATTCTTTATCTGTATTAACCATTACGGTCTCTACCGTAGGCTCTGCCTCTATGCTTAACTCCGTAGCAGAAAGTTCAAAGTCACCCAGCTCAACAATAAGGGTAAAGTCTTTCCATCCATGGGCTTTCGCATACAACTCTTTTGTTCCCTTAGGTACATAAAGAATGCAGGTCTCTTTACTGACATTTTCAAAAACATTATCTTCTCCATTGCCAAGGTTGGGTGGAACAGCAGCATATGAATAAATGCTTTTAACATTAATGCAGTTGGAGAAAGCATCGCTTTGGATATATTCTACTTTTGAAGGAATTTTTATAGACGTCAGTTCCATACAGTTACTAAACGCATTATAATCTATTGCTCTTAATGATTCAGGAAGCAGGATAGAGGTAAGACTGCTTTTTCCTGTTTGGGTTGAAGATGTATAAAACGCATCTTGCGGCACTCTATCCTCAAAATAAGACGTTCCGCTGGTGCCTGAAGCAGTAGAGTACCATACTATTTTTGCCCCGCTAAGATCAATTGTTGACAATAGGGGCATTTTATCCCTCATGATCATGAAATCGCGTGCATCCATTTCACCCGTTATGGTGAGGCTGGTAATCCCGTTAAGCTCTTCTTCACTAAATACTGAGTATAAATCACCTGCAGTAAGGTATACTGTTTGTGGTTTGCCTTCCTGGATGACTGTAATTGTCTTGGATTCAATGCCCGGGGCAGAGATGATTACCGTAACTGCCCTGCCTAAGTTGGAAGGATTGGCATCTGCCGTAAAGCTAAGCTGTTGATTGCCTGTAGCAGACGACGGGGATACTTTCAGCCAGGAGCTGGTTGAAGTGGCTGTCCATGAAACATTGGATTCAATGGCAGCAGTGGCCGTGCTGCCTTGTGCTGCTGCAACGGTTACTGTCCTTGAAAGTACATTAATCCCCGATATTTCCATTATATTCTTAAAATCCTGCCATTGGGCCTGCTGCCTGTAAAAGTCTGAAGCGCCAAAAGGCACCATCAGCACTGCCTTATCTTTATCGACATTAAAAAATATCCCTTGTGATAGTTTGGGAGGAAAAAACGGAAAAGAATACAACGTATCCAGGTTCACACAGTTCTTAAAAGCTTCATAATCGATGTAATTTACCTGCCCCGGAATCTTAAAAGTTTTAAGGCCCATGCATTGTGATAAGGCATCTCCTTCTATTCTTTTTGACGAATGTGGCAAGAGGAGGGAGATAAGGTTGCTTTTACCTAATAAAGCATAATAGGGAATTTCATCTTCATTATAGGTAGTATTGTAATCGTAATAGGGGAATAAAGTACCTTCGGTTCCAGTATAGGCTTTGATATGAACTTCTGTCAAATCAATGCTTGTAAGCAGAGGCATCCGGTCTCTTATGGTCTTGAAATCTCTTGCATCCATTTCCCCCGTTATGGTGAGGCTGGTAATGCCATTCATGGTCAACAGGGTCGATAATTTGCCTGCTGTAAGGTTTACTGTTTTTGGTTTTCCTTCCTGTATGACAGTGATGGTTTGTGGTTCGGCATTCGGGACAGTAAAAGTCACCTGGGCAATTCTTCCAAAATCCGAAGCGTTGACCTGAGATGTGAAAGTAAGCTCCTGATTTCCTGAACCTGTAGATGGATTAATTGAAAGCCATGGTTGATCTGTGCCTGCTGTCCAGTTTACATTGGAAGAAATAGTGGCAGTGGCAGTACTTCCTTTTGGGGATTTAACCGATAACGTACTTGCTGAAAGCCGGTAGCCCGGCATTTCCACTATATTTTTTAAGTCTTTCCATCCTTGTGCCTGTTGGTAGAATATCATATAGCCATAAGGGATGTAGACCTTGGCGGTGGATTTAATATCATGAAAAGGTACTCCAGCCGGATTAAATACAACCGGATAGGCATGAATACCAATGGTATCAAGATATTGACAGTAATCGAATATATTTGCCTCCATGCTATTAATGGTAGAAGGAATGGAAATAGCAGTCAGTCCATTGCAATGCGCAAATGCCCGGTTTCTGATTGCCATTAAGGAATGAACAGGAAGAAGGATGGAAGTAAGACTATTTTTCCCCATATAGGTTGAAGCATTAAAAAATGCATTTTCTGGAATTGAATTTGCCGAACCATACGTTCCGGTCATTGGATCTGCATAAGGGGCAATGGTTACCCCGCTTAAGTCCAGGTAGGTAAGCAGTGGCATCTGATTATTCAGGGTGCGGAAATCAAATAAGTTCATTTCGCCGGTAAGGATAAGATGGGTAATCCCGTTCAGTTCATCAGCCGTTAAGACCTTGGATAAGTTGCCTGCCGTAAGGTTAACAGTCTTTGCCAGTCCTTCCTGTATGACCGTGATTTGCTGAGTAGTAAATTCAGCTGCCTTAACTGTTACTTTAGCCATCCTTCCAAATTCCGATGGATTGGACTGCGCTGTAAAAGTAAGAGTTTGAGTCCCCATACCTGACGATGGGCTCACTGTCAGCCATTGCTGATCAGACGTTGCTAACCATTCATCCTCCGATGTGACCCGGACGGAAGCGGCAGTCTGCCCTTCTTTAATGGCTACGGTACCGGCCGATAAATTGATTGAAGGTAGGGGTTCTTCAATAACTTTAAATATTTTCCACTGAAAATCATTGCTGTAAATCTCTCTGGAACCTTTGGGTACCAGCAGTGTACAATCCTCTCTGTTTATATTTTGAAAAACCCGGCTGACATTATTTACTTCAGGAGGAGTAATCGCATAGACTGAAAGCGTTTCAAGACTGGTGCAGTCCATAAAAGCACCCATGTCAATGAAGGTAACCGTGGAAGGAATTTTAAAGTTCGTTAAACCGGTGCAATAAGAAAATGCTTCTCCGTTTATTACTGATACAGTTTCAGGAAGTAAGATGGATGTCAGGCTGCTTTTTTTGTAAAAGGCCCGCGCAGGAATTGTATTGGCGGGATAATATTTTTCGTCTGTCCATGAAGTAATGGTAGCATCTTTCAAATCCACGTTTGTCAGCATTGGCATCTTATCCCTCATAGTCTGAAAATCCCTTACATCTATGGTTCCCGTAAGGATCAGGCTGGTAGTTACGTTAAGTTCTTCTTCAGTTAATACTGAATTTAAAGTGCCTGCTGTGAGGTTAATAGTCTTTGGCAATCCTTCCTGGATGACTTGAAGCATTATTAGTTTAGTTTGATCACCATATACAAAAACTACTGTGCCGTACCGACCGTAAGGAGATGGGTTGGCATCGGCAGTAATGGTAACCTGTTGAGTCGAATTGCCACTCGAAGGGCTAACTGTCAGCCATGAATTATCCGAAAAGGCCTCCCATTCCATATTGGTAGTAACAGTTGACGTTGCAGTGCTTCCCTGTTGACTGCCAAGGGAAACTAAAGTGGAAGTGATATTGAACCCCGGAAGTGTTTCGACAATATTCGTAAAGTCTTTCCAGTCCTCATTGGTTTTATATAAAAATGCTGATCCGGCAGGAACATAGACGGTACATTTTGATTTATCCAGCATCACAAACGATGCGCTTTCCAAAGCTGGAGGTAGAGGGTTTTTACAATAGATGGATTTAATGTTCGGACAGGACCCAAAAGCATTGTATTGAATTACTTCTAAAGTGGATGGGAAGGTAATAGAAGTCAGTGAAGAGCAACCTGCAAAAACTCCCCTTGAAATAAAGTCAAATCCTTCTTCGAAAACCAATTCTTTTAATCCTGTACAACTGGCAAAAGCATATTCACTAACATTAACATGCCCGGGAATGGAAAGCGATTGCAGTGAAACACAACTGCAGAAGGCTTCAAATCCAATGGTTTCCAAAGAAGCAGGGAAGGTGATGGAGGTAAACCCGCATCCGTAAAAAGCGCCGCATCCCAACACCTGAATAGTATTAGGCAATTTGATGGTCTTTAAATTCGGAAGCGTGATGCCCCTGTCATTGATGGAATTTCTGCTGATGGTCATCCCAGGCCACCAGTTATCCGGGAAATTGGCATATTCCATATAAGTAGCTGTAATATTGGTCTGGCTGATATCAAGGTAAGTAAGCGATTTTATATAGCCGATCACCCTGATGTCCTCGGCGTTGATAGTGCCAGTTAAAGTTAGACTTGTAATGGGGCTAGGTTCATTGGCTATCAGGCTCCCAAGATTCCCTGCTGTTACTTCCAGTGTTTTCTCAACCTGTGCCTTTAGGCTGATGACAATGAACAAGGATAGAAACAATAAGTATAGGTGTTTCATGGCAAGAGGTATAATTATTCATTTTGACTGTAGTTATTCTGACCTGTTAGCATTTAAAAATACATTGTTGTGGTAAATTATGCCACTATTAAAATTACGGATTTTAATGGACGATTACAAATAAAACATACTGAAAATGAGTGATTTATTTTGTTTGAAGTAATCCGTCAGCCAAACCTTGCTGCCAAGGATATTAATCTAAATATCAATTAGTGTTTATTCCAGCCAATACCCTTTAAGTTGCCTTTAGGCAACAGAGATTAAAAGATTTTGATCCTAAAATCATTGAATGACTCTTTACAAGGGCGGGCTGAAAGGAAGAAGTCATGTACAGTGATGCTGACAGTGTGCATGGGATGCTATACGTCCTGCCGTGTCCGGCTCTGTTCGTAGTTGTCATCATCTTACATCCCACGTCTCAATATTGATAAACAAGCCAGCAGCTAAAGCAATGACCCTTTCATCAATACTCCTTCTATGTTACGAAAAAGAATCGGTATTTAGTGCTGAAAATGAGGAACCTATTTAAAATGGATTACACGGCTTACATCAGATTGCAGGGATTATGTTCCGGGAGGACCGTAAAGGGATTTAGTAGGCATAAATCACTTAACCGCAAGCAATTAGTAAGCCTTTATTCCAACCATCTGTCAATCCTTCAGTGTATAGTTATCATTCACCAATTGTTTTTGAGTCGAAGCTGCTTTCCTTTGATGAATCCATAACCCCCTTTCTAACGTTAACCTACCCTCTATATGGAGTGTAATGATTAATACCAGGTATGGATACTAAATACTATTTATATACTATTCATATACTAAAATACCATTTTTAGTATATGAATAGTATATAAATAGTACTTTAAATACAAAGGTGATAGCGGGCCAATGTGTAGATATCCCCACCTTGCACCGCCCACAATTAAACTTCTTTAGCACTTTGAGAAGCTTAAGGCCTTGTGGACCAATTAACTATATTACCAATTAGCCAACTTGTCCCATCACCTAAAACTTGAAACTTTACCTTTTAACTTTCAATCCTTCAATCCTTCAATGCTTTATCAGTATTCAGTGATCAGTGATCAGTGTTCAGTGCTTAGTGCAGTGATCTACTGCCTACTGACCACTGCCTACTGTTCACTCCTTCACTCCTTCATCACCTTCCTTGTCTCCTCATTCACCTTCAGCAAGAACATTCCTGCTGGCACCTGCTTCCCTTGTTCATCTTTGCCATTCCAGGTACAGTTTATATTTGCCCCTTTCTGAGCCCGTAGAAGGGTTGAGATCTTCTGCCCTGAAATACTATAGATTTCAACAGAAACGGCCCTGTGCGAAGGATTTGCTATGTCTATGGTCATCTGATCAGTGAACGGGTTGGGGTAACACTTCATTTCTACATCCGTTTTCTTAACATCTGCTCCTGTGGTCAATGCATTTGCATCAATTGGCCATAATTGGTTTTCAGCCATTTCTACAATGTTCTTAAAGTCTTTCCACTCTTTGGCCGTTGCATAATTTAATCTTGATCCGTATGGTACATAGAGGGTGCAGTTTGAATAATTAACTTCATTGAATACTTTGTATAAGCCGTCCAGTTGTGGAGGGTCTGCCCGGAATACATAGATGGAGGTTAAATTTATACATCCCTCAAAAGCTACAGTTCCAATAGCGCTTACCGATTCAGGTATCGATACCGATACCAGATTCGTGCAGTTAACAAATTCACGACTGCCGATTGTGGTTACCATAGGAGGTACGATAAACGTTTTCAGATTTGTACATCCTACAAAGATGCCTTCATCCAATAGGGTGAGGGAAGAAGGTAGTGTAATTGAATCCAGCCGGGAACAATTAAAAAAAACAAACCTTCCGACTGAGGTTACGGAGGCAGGTATCGTGATGGAAGTTAAGGAGAAGCAATCCTGAAACAAGCTTTCTCTCAAAGTGGTAATGGAGGAAGGGAGTGCAACTGATGATAAACTTTTGCAACCGAAAAAGGCGCCCTCTCCAATCGATTCGACTGAGGATGGTATTAGCATCTCTTTTAAACTGTCGCAATCCTGAAAGGCATAATTACCAATGGAGATTAATGAAGAAGGCAGCGTGACAGCGGTTAAACCTGTACATCCGGTAAATAAGCTTTCTTCCAGGGCAGTAACAGATGGAGGAATTGTCATTTCCTTTAATCTCATACTATAGCTGAAGGCACCTTTTCCAATGGAGGTTACCGATGGTGGAATGATCAGGGAAGTCAAGACCGAAGATCCAAATGCCTGGTTATCGATTAAGGCAAGTGAGGAAGGAAGAAGTATCTCGCTTAGCCGGCTTGGGATACTCTGATTATCGGTATGTAAGGCATAGGGTGGAATGGCGTTTGCTGGATAATTATAATCACCATAGTAAGTCCCCTCGTTTCCCGAATAGGCGGTTATGGTTACCCCGGTGAGATCCAAATAGCCAAGCCATGGCATCTGATCCCTGATGACCTTAAAATCCCTTGCATCCATTGTACCTGTGATAACAAGAGAGGTAATCTGCTTCAGCTCTTCAGGTGTAAACAGGGAGGCTAAGTTGCCTGCTGTAAGATTGACTGGTTTGGGTAACCCTTCCTGGGTTAAAGTAAAGATTTGTGGGAGATAGCCTGTTGCCCTAAAGGTCACAGTTCCAGTGCGTAAGATATCCGTTGGATTAGCCTCGGCCGTAATAGTAATCGCCTGATCATCATTGCCCGAGGCAGGGTTCACTGTTAGCCATTCCTCCGAAGGCTCGGCTGTCCATGCCACCTGCGACTGGATTCTCATACGAACAATATCCCGGGTGGCTTTCATGGTGGCTTTGCTGGTCATAATCTTAAACTCTGCCATTTCTACAATGTTCTGAAAGTCTTTCCACCACTGCGACGCTGCGTACAATTCTTTGGAACCGTAAGGCACATACAGGATACAATTGGTTTTGTCAACATTA
>DATGYU010000307.1:0-6402 GCA_035297625.1 Prolixibacteraceae bacterium | reverse complement strand
CCTTGTCCTTGCGGAAGCGGTAAGAAGTTTAAGGCTTGCCATGGTAAAGATTTGGTAGACTAAAGAAAATTAAATAAGAAATATCGAATAAGGAATAAGAAATAAGGAAGTAAAAAAAATAGAATAAGCTGCTGCAAAGCGCAACTTTCTTATTCCTTATTTCTTGTTTTTTATTCCTTATTTCTTGTTTATTTTTATGCCCCATCATTAGTAACACAATATACACGCATACATGGACATTCTGGCATTTATTCATTGGAACGTAAGTCCTGAAATCCTTTCCCTGGGCCCAATACATGTTCGTTGGTACGGACTGTTGTTCGCCATAGGATTTCTTTTTGGCTATAATCAGGGTGAGAAGATGTTTAAGCACGAAGGCGTTGATCTGAAATGGCTTGAAAGTTTGTTTATCTACCTGATCGTTGCCACCATCGTTGGCGCAAGGCTTGGACATGTGTTGTTCTACGGATGGGACTACTATTCGCAGCATCCGATCGAGATACTCTATGTGTGGCAGGGCGGGCTTGCCAGTCATGGCGGCACCTTTGGCATATTGGTAGCCATGTATCTGTGGAGCAGGAAGGTATCCAAACGTTCCATGCTGTGGGTGCTCGACAGGGTAGTGGTGCCTACCGCACTTGTAGCCGCATTAATACGGACAGGCAACCTGATGAACTCTGAGATCTACGGGGTGCAGACTTCACTGCCCTGGGGATTCATCTTTGAGCGTAACCATGAGACGGTGGCCAAACATCCCACCCAGATCTATGAGGCATTAAGTTACCTAGCCACCTTTGGGGTGATGATGTATATGTACTGGAAGACAAAGGCCAAAGATTACCAGGGACTTATCGTAGGAGTGTTCTTTGTGATGGTATTCTTATCCCGCTTTTTGGTGGAATTCATCAAGGAAGACCAGGAAGCCTTTGAGGCAGGCATGGCCTTGAATATGGGACAACTGCTCAGCATTCCGCTGGTGCTGGCCGGGGTGGTGCTTATTGTAAGGGCTGTTAAAAGAGGGCCGGTTTACTATGAGAATAAGGTTGATGCAGGAAAAGGTTTAAAGTATAAGGTTTAAGGTTTAAAATTGGGGCGCTTTTACTTTAGGGCTGTGCTTCCGCGAAGGCTTAGGGCCCAGGCTGACCTTAAGGTCTTTAAGGTCCTTAAAGACCTTAAGACCTCTGTCAACTGAACACTGAACACTGATTACTGGTCTTTTGCTGAGAATAGCATTTTAAGGGCTTTATTTGCAGGATATCATAAAACTATGCTAAGATATCATTTAAGGTGTAAGCTGCCTTAAATGGCTTTAAAATGCCCAATAATATAAGATGTAGTGCTGAATATCAGTTTGACTTTTAGTTAGCGGCATTTTGGAATAATAGCTTTTCCTGTGCCTCAATCTCTTCTTTCTTTTTCTTAAGAAGCTTAATGTATTCGTCACACCTGGAAGCATGTTGATAATCGTATCTTTTAGCCAGTTGAACTGAGCGGGTCACCCAATCCATAGCAGCTTCCAGGTCACCTTCAATTTCACAGATCAAAGCCATATTATAGCTTGCCTTGGCCGAAATATTTTGGTTTTTATTAGTCGTCAGTCGTCGGTAAATCTCCGCTGCCCCAATATAATCCTCTAAGACAAGCTTTTTTTCTGCAGCATGCATTTGCGGATTACCAGAATGGTAATAAATCCTGCTGGTCTTTTGCCAGTGAGGGATAAGTTCATTGGCAAAGGATTCGCCAAGGGAGCCGGCAGCATTTTTTAACAGCTTTCTATGGTTGTCATCACTGCCAAATAGGTTATTATTAACCGAATTGCCATAAAACAGGTTGTCAATGCGTCGGTAGGAATGTTTGGAACTGTCGTTTTTATACACTATTCTCCAGCGAAGCCATGTATCAACAGTTTCCATCATGGTAGAATTCTCAAACTCGGGGAAACTGGAAATTACCTGATTGTTGAAATAGTAGCTGTTGGTCATCAGCTCATCTCTCAATGACATGTAATCAAGAAATACACAGGCATCATAATCCGGCCTGTTCTGCATCTTCTCCCTTTGTACAATATTCTGTGCAATGAGGGGATCATTTAATGAATCCCTGAAGTTGATCACGGCTTTAAAATACCCTGAATTGCGAAGATAATCAGCCAGCGCATCGGTGCAGGTATTCGACAGTTCCTTCAATTTCACCAAGGTATCTTTTACCACTTTCTCATTTGCAGCATCGCGGTAGTAAAAAGTATCCGCTCCGGGAGCGTTGTAATCACGGTTGAAGACGGCAATGGTAGCTATGCTATCGGTAGAAAGCAGGCCCGGTCCGAAAGTTTCCGTATTGATAACTTTGAAGTTGTCGGTAGTTATACAAGAGGTGAGAAGAGGAATTATTATCCATAGCAAAAGAAGCTCTCTATTCCTCATAACCCTGGGCATTAATCTTTTCCAGATCTACCTTACGCTTTGCCAGTATACGGGAATAGGCCAGAATACTTTTCATTTCTTTAAAACAAGAAGAGGATGGCGCCTTATTCAACGCTTCGTCCAGCAGCTGTTTCGCCCCCACAATATCTCCTTCCATTTCACGGGCAACAGCCAGGTTATACATCGATTGCAGTCGGTATCTGCTGATTTTGCTGTCAGTATATTTTTCCCAGATGGCTGAGGCTTGTTCCCACTTGTTCTTTTTTGCCAGTGTTATCGCTTGCTGGAAGTCATTCTGTTTACAGGAAAGGAGGCTACGGTTGACCTGTTTCCAAAAAGGTACCAGGTTCTTTGAATATTTAACTCCCGTCAGTCCTGCCGCTATGGAAATGGCATCCTTTTTATTCGGAATGCGGGAAGACAGATAATCGCCTTTCTCGTCCAGTCCGTCCCAATACAGGGTGTCAATCATTGACTGATGATTCAGGATACGATAGTTAGCCGGGTCATAGATGGTCCAAATGCTGGCAGTAACTACCTGTGCCACTCTTTTATTGTCATCCGAAACGGGGTAGACGGAATAAAAAGCGGAGAACATATCCAGCAGGATAAGGGCTTCCGCCTGGGTATCAGAAGCAATCTTCTGTACCAAAGCCTTGCCGGGAGGGTTGATTTTTTGTGAATATTGTCTGGCCAATGTGGTTAAGGGCAGAACGGTTACTTTGCCAAATCGCTGTTGTTGATAGAGTTTTGCCGATAAGGAGTCGAAACAGGCATTGATGGTAATGCTGTCAATGTTGAGCTGGCTGACATCTTTGGTTAATTTGTTATCGCGCGAGTAGTAGTGTTGTAATGTGTCTGAACTGTATTTAAGGTTTCGGCTGGCAAGGGTGATGTTTTTTATATGGGGCGGCAGAGTTACTTTGGCCGGTTGAAATACTTCAATTGGAAATTCATACAAGGTTGTACATGAACTTAAAAGGAACAAGCTGATAATTCCTATCACTACTGTTGTATTTCTCATGATGGTGGTTATTTAGTTAGTTTACTTGCTTTCTTGGCATCCAGTTTCTTTAGGTATAATTCAGTTTGATATTGATAATAAGTGTTATATGATTTCAGGGCCCACTCTGTTGCCTGATCCAAATCACCATCCAGTTCGCTTGCCAGCGCGAGATTGTATTCAGCCCTGCCTTTTATTTTTTTCTTATCCGATTGTGCCATTTGCATCCAGTAGTCGCGTGCTTCGTCCGTTTTGTTTTCGTCCATCAGCTGTTTGCCTCGGTCATTCTTGCGGGAAAAAAGAAAATAACCACGCTTTTCAGGTATCCAGGTGGGAGAGATCTTCGCATCCACATCCAGGGCCACCTTGATACCGGCGCTGACTAAAGCCTGCTTAATGGTAGGAAGATTTCTAAACATCCGATCCAGGTTATCATCCGATCTATCCCAATAAATAGTATCATTAAGGGGTATTTCAATGGTTTTGCTTCCCGGCTTGTAGATTCTGAAGAAAGCATTGTATTTCATGTCCAGCGAAGCGTAGTAATTATGGTAGGTTCCATCATTGCCTGCCCATTTTTCATCCGTAAAGTCAGTCATCGCCTTTGTCGAGAACTGTTCCATCACCAGAAGGGCATCTGTATTGTATTCCTCGCATATTTTCCTAACTGTTTCGGAGCTCAGTGTATCGGGGATTTCATTGTAGGGATTATCCCTTTTTATATTCCTTTCCACAGGTACGGTCACATCATACCTGCCTGAAGAATAAAGCAGATCGGCCAGGGAGAGCAGGGTAGTGTCTGCCGCATGAATATCCAGTATTACAGCAGCCAGCTGATAATCATGACTGTAAAAATAGTTTTGAAGGGAATCTTCCTGGAGGTCCGTATACTGGTTGTTAATGCTGCGGTTCATCAACGTAAGGCTCTGGATATCATCAGGCAACTCTTCTTTCGAAGGTACAGGAGTTTCAATGGTCAATGCAGAATAATAGCTTTTGCAGGAAACTATAGTAAACACCATTAAGCTGATAATAAATAGTTCTACTATGTTTAGTTTATTCTTAAGCTGCATCATCTGCTTTCTCCTTTTAAATTAATAGATGCCCCAGTATTTTCTGAAAAACCATTCGATAGTCATCAGTACGATCAGTAACAAAAACAACAGTTTTACATTGATCCACTCTGTAAGCATGGTTTGCTCGTGTTGCTGTACAGTAATTTGTTTATTGTTTCCAATAGCATCAAGTAACGTGCCATAATTCTCTAAAGTAGAAAATTTACCGCCACTTTGTGCTGATAACTGATATAACAATCCAAAATCAGCTTGGTTATTCTGTAATTCAATTTCATTTTTAATGATACTGAAACTCCCCTTTTCGGTAAATTGCTGGCTGCCCAGCTGTGTTTTTGCCTCGAAAGTATAGTCTCCCGGAGGCTGGATTCCAATGTTAAGCCGGTAATAATCGGCAGTTCTGTCAAAGGTGTAGTTAAATTCTTTCAGACTGTCGTTCATGATGCGGATATTCACATCAGGGGTATTGACAAGTTCATAGCTGTCGTTATACAATTCAGCGGTCATCTCTACTTTATCATTCTCCTGGAACAGGGCTGGACAATTGACGTTGAAATTATCCTCATTTTCCCGAAGCGCGATATATTGAATCATTTTATGCACCAGTTCATCGAATGCATCATGGTTGCCACTTTGCATGTAATCGTACAATCTCCAGCGCCAGATGCCTTCTCCCACGATGAAACCCAGCTTACGCCCCTTGTCGCTGCCCAGTGCTATGATCGTTTTGCGGGTAGGGATATTTTTAATGCTCTGCCAGGCCAGAGTTTGCAATTGAGGCGATACCTCGGTATTGCCAAACGGGCTGACAAATGGGGAGGCCACTGACAGCAGTTCTTTGGTTTCCGGCGATAGGGTGAACAGTGAAAAGTCATCGTTGAAACGGGCCTGCACCTCTTCGGTATTACGGCTCGTGCTCACTTTGAGCCCCATGTTCAGGGTATTGAGTTGATCGAGCAGGGTAGTTGGCCCAACAATGAACAGCACAGGGATACGGCTTTCTTTGATTCTTGAAAGTAGCTTGCTGGCCACGTTCTTTGCCGATGGAAGCTGATTCAGGATGATAAGGCTGTATTTGTTCAGGCTGTCGGGCATCTGGTTGCCTGTAATGATTTGTGTGTCATAATTTTGAAGCTCCGAGATGCTGGTGCGAAGAGCCCCCAGATCAGGATGAGGCCCATCACTGAGCATCAATATTCGTTGCTTGTTTTCCATTACCCGGATCACAAATTCATACTCATTATTTTTGACATTCGTTTCCTCGTTAAAAGGCCTGACGCGGATCTTGTAATGCTGTAGACCCGCCTGAGTGGCCTCCGGACTTACAAACTCCAGCTTGAAATCATCATCCGAAGTAATGGGTATGGTACTGGAATAGATCTGCTTTTTATTGTTTTCGATTTCAAGATAAGCCATTTTATCCTTTAGTTTCAAAAACTTAAGTTCTATCTCGACCGGGAACTTATTCTTCAAAAAGGCTACTTTATTGGTCTTCACGCTGCGGATGGCAGCATCGGCCTTCAGGATGGTGTCACCAACCCCCAGCGTGTAGATGGGAAATTTCAGATTGGATACAATATTTGCAGGGTTCTGTCCCTCGTTGTAAATACCATCGCCCACCAATAATACTGCCCCGATGTTCTTATTGATATAATTGTTTTTCAGGGTCTTAATGGCTTGTCCATAGTTAGAGGCATTCTCTGTTCCTGTAAATTGGTCGCTTTGCTCAACCTCCTTGCCAAAGGTCCAGAACTCTACCTGGTAATCCTCGGAAAAGCGCTTTTTGACAGCCTCTTTCACTTCCGCGAAGGAATTGGCCTTATCTTTTACAGATATCGAATTATCAATAGCTACAGCCAGTATTGGTAACTGTTTAATCCTCTTTACCTTTTGCATCAATGGGGAT
>DATGYU010000306.1:0-13252 GCA_035297625.1 Prolixibacteraceae bacterium | reverse complement strand
AGCCATGACATCCTTCCCCATTGGAAATTGCCGGGATGCCCAGTGGGGTCTTTTCCATGAAATATTTCTGGATGGCATTAAAGCGTGCGGTATAATCTCTCTGGTTCATTTCCACTTCAAACTGAAGAAAGCCTATTCCTTTGCTGACGGTATCGCCCAGCGCTGTGATGGCTTTTTGCAATACTTCGCTCTTACTTAAATCCATTTTAGGGTGCCATACATCCAACTGGCGGCATTTATCCTCCAGGGTCATTCTTTGCAACAGGTCTTTTATGCGCTGTTCTATGGGCGCCGCAGGGTTCTTATAAAGGGGTTTTGCTAATGCCCCCTGTGCATAAGAATTAATGACAGCCAGAATTAAGAATACTGATATAAAAAGGGTATGTTTCATTGCTGTTACGTATTTAAACTATTGTATCATTCTGGCAACCTCCGCAGGGATCGCCTTTCCGTTGGGAATCATTAATTCTGCATCGCAGCTGTTGTTTTGCGCATTCAAGTCCTTGCTGTCGGATACTTCTATTTTGGCAGTGATCTTATTCTTTCCCTTTAAGGCAGTCCAGTTGACTCCTTTCGATCCCTGTGCGCATGCCAGCTCCATCCCGCCAACAGGAATAGCAATGGATTTGGAATGGTATAAGGCCACTTCTTTTCCATTGACATAAAAGTGAATGGTATGGCTATCTCCTACCCTGGTTGCTGCGGTTCCGTTGTTAATCAGCGAGGCCATAAACACCACCTTTTCGCCCTCTTTGGGAAAGGCCGGAAGGGTACGGATATTCTTTACCGACAGGTCAGCTTTGCCCTCGGCTTTTTCCAATGTAAAAGTTGTTTTAAGTGGCAACTTATCGGAAGAGCCGCCCACCTGCACGATGTATTCTCCTTCAGGAACTTCATAGGAGGCGGTGGCCTCGTTAAAGACATAGAACTCTTCAGGGGAAAGGGTCAAGGTGATATGCCTGGTCTCACCTGCCTGAAGGCCCACCTTTTCAAAGCCTCGCAGTTGCTTTACAGGCATGGGCAAAGCAGGGTTGATCTTTCCCGTGGAGAGGTATAGTTGAGCAACCTCTTCACCAAAGATCTTTCCCGTGTTCTTTAAATCAAAGGATACCTTTACCAGATCCCCCGCTTTGGCCATCGGGTTACTGACACGGATGTTGCTGTATTCAAAAGTGGTATAGCTCAAACCGTAACCAAAAGCAAACTCAGGGGTCAGCTTTTGGGAATCGTACCAGCGGTATCCCAAACCTTTGGTTACCAGATCGCGAAAGTCAGCACTGATGGGCAGGATCTGACTGTCATCCTTTGGGACAGTGGCAGGAAGTTTTCCTGAAGGGTTGTAATTGCCAAACAACACATCAGCGATGGCCCTTCCGCCTTCCTGTCCCGGATAAAAAGCATAAATTAGTCCTTTTACACTGTTGATTACAGGGGTGACACTGCAGGTACCTCCCGAGATGACCACCAGCACTATGTTGGGGTTTACCCTGGCAATTGCATTGATCAGCTCATTCTGCATACCGGGTAACAATACCGTTTGTGAAGGCCTATCGGGACGGGTAACCGCGCCTCCTCCTTTTTCATCGTTTTCCTTGTCGATAAAATAGCCTTCGCCCTCCACGGTACTATCCAGTCCGGCAACAAACACCACGTACTCGGAAGCCTTTGCAGCTGCGATGGCTGCATCAAACTGACTTTTATCCTTATCGTTGATATTGCAGCCTTTGGCATACTTCACCTTATCATTGCCCAAAAGAGTTATCATGGCTTTGCCCACCGGTATCCTGTACGAAGGTGTTACATTGGAACTGCTGTTCCCGTCCAATGGTAGCTTGGCCGCATTGGGCCCTATCACCGCTACTGATTTAAGCTTTTCCTTATTTAAGGGAAGTATCTGATCGCTGTTTTTCAAAAGCACCAGTCCTTTCAAACCGCTTTCATAAACCAGTTCACGGTGTTCTTTGCTGTCGATAACATCCTTTGAGATCACCGGCACCCCGTCAATCATTCCTGAAACAAGTTTGGTCCTTAACACATTGCGTGCAGCCCTGTTAACAAGCAGGCTGTCATACTGCCCGCTTTTCACGCCCCCGGGAAGTTCTTTGATGTATAAGTCATTGCCCTCACAAAAGTCCAGTTCAGAACTTAGGGCTTTACCTGTATTGCTGAATCCTCCCCAGTCGCACATGGTATAGAAATCATACCCCCAGTGGTCGCGAAGGATATCCTTGATAAGGGTTTTGTTCTCAGCACATTTGTCCCCGTTGATCCAGTTGTAGGCACACATGACCGAAATTACCCCTCCTGACTGTATGGTTCTTTTCCAGTGATAGCCCCACAATTCCACCAGGCTGCGTTCATCGCTCAGGTAATTGTTGGTCCTGCGGTTGATCTCATAGGTGTTTAGATTATAATGCTTGATGGACCCGAATACGGAAGTCGTGTTTTGCCCCCATACAAAAGCCTCCGAGATGCGTCCCCCCAGAAAGGGATCTTCCCCAATGGTTTCCGGGGCACGCCCAATACGGGGATCGATCAGCAGATCGAGTGTCGGTCCGGCAATACGATCTTTGCCCCGGGAAGCCTGTTCCAGAGAAATGGCCCTTGCCACCCTTGTGACCAGCGAAGGATCCCAGGTGGCCGCCAGAGCAATGGTGACTGGAAAGGAGGAAAAGCCCGGGGCTTTATTACCGATTCCGTGAGGGCCATCACTTCCCTTAAACTGGGGGATACCCAAACGATCGTTTCCGTCGGTTAAGTAATACAGCTGTTCTATTTTTTCCTGCATGCTCATCTTACCCAGGATTGTGTCCAGCCTCTGCTCCAGGGCGCTTTGGGTTTCAGCGGGTGGATCTGTCATGCATTGAAGAAACCCCAGCATAGCTGATGCTGCCAAAAACAGTGACAGACCGTAAAATCTAAACTTTTTCATCTTTGTATTTTTTGTAAACACCATGGTGCAAAGAGTCTAAGAAAAACATATAGTTTATCTATCATTGATACAACTTCCGGTCTTCGTGTCTTTGCGTTATTATAGGTATCGTGGTTATCTTTTAATTGTTGAGTATACCGGCGCACGCTCCTGATCGAAATCTTCACTGGTATAATTTACTTTGGTGATTGAATCTCCCTGGAAGACCAGCACCTGGGTAGCACGCGGCTGGATGATATCTTTATAGGTTCCTTTATGTTTACCTTGCAGGACAAGGCATACCCCCTTCTCCTTTTTGCGGGTATCTTTCAAATACAGGGTATAGGGCTTAGCTTGCCCAAACCCGCGGTTCATGATCATCACACTAAGCCTATTCCCATCTTTGGCTCCGTAGACCATAAAGGCGGAGTCAGAGGCAGTTCCTTTTACAAAGCTCCCTGTAAAATATTTGGCCACCAGTTGCATATGGCGGTAAGAAGCCCGGGGCGTCATATGTGCTCCGTCAATAGAGCTGAAGTCAGATCCTTTACGGTCTCCCCCGTGTTCAAACATACTCCAGGTGTTGGCATACATGGCCCCATATTGCATGCAATAGCCAAGTACGGCTCCAAACATTTGCCCGTTGCCCCAGCTGTGCACTTCAGGTCCTCCCTTGGAGTTATACTCACCAATGCCCCACTGAAAGGAATTTCCGTCTTTACGGTGATGCAGTTTATTGATCTGATCCACCTTGGCTTTTGCCTTAATGCTACGCACTCTAAAATCATTGGCTCCTTCGGTAGCAGGATCCCCGCTGCCTTGCGGATAACGATGCCAGGTCAGGCCATCACAGTAATAATAATCATGGCCGGGCACCTTACCGGTAATATCATTCTTACCACCAAACAGATCGTCATAGTAAGCCATATAGTCGCATTCATTGGGCCCATAGATTTTAATGGAAGCATCTACGGATTTCATGGCAGCGGCTAAGGGTTTAAAATAGGCTTCCACAATAGCGCCCATCTTTGACTGTTCTGGCCTGTTATCCTGCAGCCAGGGCTCGTTACCTATACTCCAGTACTTGATGGGAGAGATTCCTTCATGTTTTTCCACATTAAAAAACTTTACTATCCGGGCAGCAGCTTCGGCAGGCTGGTACTGCGAAACCTGCATGACAGGTTCCGCTCCCATAGCCTGAATCTTTTTAACCCAGTCCAAAAGGGTTTCATCAGAAGGCATGTTTTTATCATAGGCATGCCCTCCAATGCGGATGGTCTTGACCCCGCAATCACGGGTAAGGTCCCAAACTTTGGTATCCAGCTGGCTAAACCATACATTGGTACCTACCAACCGGGGACTAATGGGCTGAGCATTGCCAGCTAAAGAGAAAAACAGGATAAAGGAATAGACAAATAGGTTATAAATTGATCTCATTATATTGGGAATTAAGCTGTATTGGTTGTTTATTCTTTGATTTAACTTTTCCTGCAAAACTTTATTTTACTTGTTCATCAACGCTTTTAAGATCGGTTCTACCCATTTTTCCTTGTCAATATCATAGACAATAAAATCGCTGTCAAACTGCCAGTAAGCCCAGCTAAAGCCCAATTTTTCTGCAGTGCGGGCTACAAATGCCGTATAGCGTGCCCTTGAGTCCATATCCGCTTTGTCATAGGCGCCAAATTCACCCAAATAAATTGGCCTGTTGTTGGCCTTGGACCAGTCGGCTGCCACCTTTAACTTATTTTCAATCATTTGTTTTTCCTCTGGCGTACCGGTCCATTTGATACCTAACCGGTCTTTGTTTTCCTTGGACCAGGGAGCCCCCTGATGGGTAAATTCCATGGGATGGTAAAAATGAACGGTCACAATGATGTTGCGGTCATTTTCAGGCAGCTGAAGTGTTGGCAGGCTTTCTATGCCATTCCAGTTGCCCGGTCCGATGATCAGCGTCCTGTTGGGATTGGTCTGGCGAATGATCTGTACGGCCTCCGCCAGATACTGGTTCCACATGTCCACCGTCAGCTTCTGATTGGGTTCATTCAGTATCTCGAAAAGAACCTGACTGGGCTGATCTTTATAGCGGGGAGCCAGCTGCCGCCACACCGAAAGAAACATTTCCTTTTTACCTACCGGGTCATCGGCCATACGGGTAAATTCATGCATATCCAGAATCACCATCAACTTGGCCTCCAGGCCTTTTTTCACCACCCAGTCCAGCGTTTCCAGCCATTTGGGTTCAAATTGATAAGTATCCTTATTCATGTGTGAAAAGGCATGCAGGTTGACCCTGATATTGGAAAAACCGGCCTCTTTGATCATTTTAAAATAACTTTCCTTGAACCGGCCATGGGTATAGTCCTTCCAGAAGGCATTGTCATACCCAATGATGTTAACACCCCGGCCCAGTTTCTTATTCTGTTCTTCGGCACTCACAGTTTGTGAATACGTGCGGCTTCCCATCAACACCAAGCTGATGAGTATTGCCGATAACAAGATTATTCTTTTCATAATTTTATATTTTTTAGCGATTTACAATTGTCATTATCTGTCCGTCAGCTGAAGCTGACGGCAAAGGATATTGCTCTGAACAACAACTTTGACATTCCGTCCGAAAAAAGATTGTTGCCTTGAACAAAGATATTGCGCGGACGGCAATCGCATCTCTCATTTTCCCTTGTTACTAAGGTTAAAAAAACAGATAATAAGGTCTATATGCTAATTGTACCTCTTTCTTTCTTATTTCTTATTTGTGTTTATTCTTCTCATTAGAGGTCATTAGTGATCCTGTCATCTCTCATTTTTCATCGCCCAGTGCTCTTTACGCCACTTCGGCAGCCCTTCTGTTGTTCAGCTCGATGGTGATCTCGTCCATTTTCTTTTGAGTCAGCGGATACAGGGTCATAAAGCCGGCGGTGATAAAGGCGATAACAGCGGGTATCCAGCTCATCAGCATGATAATACCCGGAACGGCGCCCTGGATGGATAATGCATCCTGTCCGTTGTAGTGGAAAGCGGCAAGCACCATTCCAATGATGGCCCCGGCAATGCCTCCACCAAACTTGGTGGCAAATGATCCTGCCGAATAGACAAGGCCCGTGGCCCTTCTTCCATTTTTATATTCCGAATAATCGGCCGCATCGCCCAGCATGGCAAAGAACAGGGTGGGGAATACGGCTGCCCCAAATTCCGAGATAATACCTATCGTGAAAATCCCAATGGTATCATTGGGTCCGCAGAAATACAGCAAGGCATTCACGGCACCCGAGAAGATAAGGGCCCCGATAAACAGGTTGCGCTTTCCATAACGTTTACCCAATGGTGAAGTGATCATCGCCCCGGCAATGGAAGCGAGCATCAACCCTACCATAAAGGAGGCTGCCAGCAATTGATTGTGCAGATAATGGGCAAAATAGATGACCACAATTCCTTGTTTGATGGAATTATACACATTGAAAAGCATCCCGATCACCAGCAATACCACCCATGGCTTATTGCGGATCAGGTCTTTCAGGTCTTTCAAAAGATTGCTTTCCTGTTCTTTAGGGGGCAGTACCCTTTCCCGGGTAGTGGCAAAGGTGATCATCATAAACAAGGACAGGAAGACCGACAGGATATAGATGGCACTGCTGTAGCCTCTTTTCTGATCAATGATGGTTACCTTATCAGGGGTAAGCTTTTCTTCACCTGCCACGATAAAGGCATATTCTTTGCCCGCTTCCATGGAAAAGCTCTTTCCCTTGGTGGGTACATTATCTGTTTTGCTGATGGTTGTATCGGCCCATGAAAACAGTCCAATGCCTGCATCGGTCTTGATGTTTACATTTTCAACCGCATGGGTAGCCGACACGGTTACCTCGTATTTCTGCGGCTCCAATTGCTGCACGTTAATCTTTGGATCAATGTTTCCAAAATGGGCCACCAAAAACAACAGGGCGCCCTGAACAACCATCCCACCGGTAAAGGCTCCCACCATGCGGTAGGATCCCAAACTGGTGCGTTCCTTATCATCAGGCGTCATCACGGCCATCAGTGCCCCATAGGGGATATTATTGGCCGTGTAGATCAAAAAGAATAATAGGTAAGTGGCATAGGCATAAATCACCTTGCCGCTGGGTCCTAAGTTCGGTGCGGTAAAAAGCAACGACAGGGTAATTCCCAGTGGTATGGACGTCCATAATATCCATGGACGGAATTTGCCATATTTGGAATTGGTACGGTCACAGACAATACCCATCAGTACATCAATGATTCCATCGCCAAAGCGGGCAATGAGCATCAAAATACCCACCGTTGCCGGGTTGATCCCAAATACGTCTGTATAGAAGATAAATAAAAAGGTTGATACCCCGCGCCAGGCAATATTGGCCGCCCCGTCACCCAGTGCATAGCCTACTTTCTCGGAGAAACTTAGTTTGTGTGTAATCCCGTTCATGATCGTCAGATTAGTTGTTTAAAGAATGTTCGTTTGGTTAAAAATAATCTATTCCCATAGGTGAAAATAGGAAGCATAAACTTACAAAACTTCCCGACAAAACATATAGTAGTAGCCCTTATTGCAAAGAGGAACTGCGGAAAATAGATTTGATAATTTGTACCCATTCTTTAAACCGTTTTACCAGCATTAATGGCTAATTATTCTTACTTCATTTCTTTTACTTCCGGGGGCAGATTCTTCAGGTTTTGATTTAGCCCGTAAGTGATCTGCCGAATCAAGGTTCCCTTGCTATCAAACACAAACATGAGGGAGCTTTGCTTTTCAATCGTACCGATTATACGCTTATCAAGGGAAGCATCGGCGCAGATGACAAGTGGTTTCTTTGACTGCCCGTTTTTGTTCAGGATAATTTCATATCCAAACTCCTTATCCTGCGCTTCATTCATCACCAGCAGGACAATCTGGTCGCTACCGGCAGAGCCAACTGTTTTGACATATTGCTGATTGCTGGAGGTATTCATAAAGCTGCCCTTCATATTTTGAGCCATTATTTGAGTGTGATAATAACTGGATCTGGGATAAAACTCACGCGGCAGGCCCAAATAGCCAAAGTCGGTACTGACGGCATCTGTTTCACTGATACACCATGGATTGACGGAAAAAGCCCCCAGCTGCATGCCTATTCCAAATACTTCGGCCATAAACTGACCTCCTAAAAAGGAAGTGTTGCCATAGCCCGAGATCTCACGGTCGGGATTGGCATAAGTAACATTCACCTCGGTAAGACCCCACATTAATTTGGCATCCCCTGTACGCCCATATTTTTGATCGGCCTCTTCCATGATTTGCTTCAGCAGCCGGGACTGGTTTAATATATTGCGGGGACCGGTAAATACCACATCATCCCTGTTAAAATCCCTTCCATTGGGATACCTGTGGAAGTTAAACCCGTCAATAAGCCATGCTCCGTTTTCCTTTAGACCAGCCATGTCGAGCCGGCCTCCGCAAAGGGCACGATAGGCCGCTTCGCGCATCTCACATTCGTCGAAAATGAAAATCTTAATGGTAGGATCCACCTTTTTCATGGCAGGCGCTATACGCATCAGGTATTCATGCACCTGGTCGATTGTAGTCGGGCTGTTGAGCATTGGCTCATTGCCAATGGCCCAAAACTGCACTTTCCGGTTGCCCGGCCGGGTATAATATTCCACCAGTTCCATGGCCTGCAAGGCTGTGAAACTTGCCGGCACCTGCAAGAGAGGCTCTGCCCCGATATGGCGGATGGAATCGATCATCGAACTCAGCCGCTGACGATCCGGGAAATGATGGTTGTAGGCATTGCCCCCGATCCGGACACATTTCACCCCGCTATCCTTTACCCTTGGCCATAAAAGGTTAAGATAACCCACACGGCCGCCTTCATCACCTGTGGCAATCCAATGGTTCTGCCCAAAGAGATATGGACTTATCGGCTGGGCATATGACTTTGTTATAAGACTAAAAACAACAATAAATACAATGATCAGATGTTTCATTTTCCATTATTATTTAGTAGTTAGCTTTAGTTAAAATAAGTATGGATATTTATGATTTTAAGATTAAATCAATCTGTTTAAGCTCCATACTGCTGAATTCAAGGTTAGCCAAGGCAGCAATGTTGTCTTCAATATGCGATATTTTTTCTGCTCCCACCAGTACTGAGGAAACCCGACCTTCGCGCAACACCCAGGCGATGGCCATCTGTGCCAGGGATTGCCCCCTTAATGCGGCAATTTCATTTAACATGCAGGCTTTTTTAACCCGCGCGGGTGTGATCCCTATCTCTGCCAACGCTTCTGCCCGATCGGCAGGAATGCCATTTAAATAGGTATTGGTGATTAAACCCCGTTGCATGGGTTGAAAAGTAATCAGGCCAATGCCTTCTTCGGATAAAAAATCCTGTAAGCCTTCTTCAATCCAGCGGTTAAACATCGAATAGCTTGGCTGATGGATCAGGCAGGGAGTCCCCAGGTCGTTTAGAATGTCTACCGCCCTTTTTGTCTGTTCCAGGTTGTAATTTGACAAACCTACATAGAGTGCTTTTCCCTGGCGCACAAACAAGTCCAAAGTTCTCATGGTCTCTTCCAGAGGGGTCTCCGGATCAAATCGATGAGAGTAGAACATATCCACGTAATCCACTCCCAGACGCTTTAGGCTCTGATCCAGACTGGCCACCAGGTATTTTTTGGAACCCCATTCCCCATAAGGCCCTTCCCACATGTCATAGCCGGCTTTGGTGGTGATCAGGATATGATCCCGGTAACTGCTTAACTGGGTGCGAAGAACTTTTCCAAAAATCTCTTCTGAAGAGCCCGCCGGGTTACCGTAATTGTTGGCCAGATCGAAATGGGTAATGCCCAAATCAAAGGAGCGGCAAATGATATCGCGGCAGGTAGCGTAAACATCCGTTTCCCCAAAGTGCTGCCATAGACCCATCGAGATGGCAGGTAATTTTAAACCGCTATTGCCTACCCTGTTATATTTCATCGCCTGGTAACGATTCCTGGCTGGAACATGTGTATTCATTCTTGCTTTTTATAAATTGATTTTTTCTCTTTTCATTTAGCAGATCCAATGATTAGGCCAATCTGGCAGGATTGGCCTAATTCATTAAACCAACCTTATACATCGAACACTATGAAAACTATTGGCGAAAGTAGCGGCCCTAAAGATGACAGCCATGAACTATTGTATTTTTAATATTCAAAATAGGCTTGAAAGACAAAAAGCCTTCGAATACAACTCATTGTATGAAAGCCAAATAAGATGATAGGATGTTAATCCTCGTGGAATATTTTAATGAATGGGTTCTTATAGGTCGTGGTGATTAAAACCAGCTGAACTTCTTATGCCTGCTTTTGGGTTTCCATCCATTCTTTGGGTGATTTGCCAAAGCGTTTGGTAAAACATCTAGTAAAATACGATTGGCTGCTAAAGCCTACGGCATAAGCTACTTCTGTAATCTGGATATCTTTGCGCCTGAGCAAGGCAGTGGATTTTTTCAAGCGTATATTACGGATAAACTCATTGACCGACTGCCCCGTTAATGCCTCTACCTTGATGTAAATGACCGAGCGGCTAATAAGGATCTTTTTGGAGATGAAATCCGCGTTTATCTTCTCGTTGGTGATGTTTTCCAATACAATATCGATGATGGACTGGATCAGTTTACGGTCCTGGTCATTGGCACTCTCGTTTTCATACTTCAAACTGGTGTTGTTCCTGAATTTCTGGCTTAACTCCAGACGTGTGTTTAAAAGGTTATGGATACGAGAATTTAAAATGGCAAGGTTGAAAGGCTTAAAGATGTAATCGTCTGCTCCCTGTTCAAGTCCCTCAATTTGTTTATCCTGTGCATGCAGTGCAGAAAGCAATACTACGGGTACATGGCTGGTGCGCTCATCCGATTTGATTCTTTTGCACAATTCTACCCCGTCCATGTAGGGCATCATGATATCGCTAAGGATCAGATCCGGATTGTAAAGAAAGGCCATCTCCAGTCCTTGCAGGCCATTGCTGGCTTCTATCACCTCATAGTCGTTATTTAGCTCATCGCGTAAAAACATCCGTAATTCATCATCATCTTCTACAACCAGGACTTTTTGCTTGCCCGATTCCTGTTTGCCCAACAGGGGCATGCCTTCTATGATCCTGTCAATATCATCTCCTGTAAAGGTGACCTTCTCTGCCTCTGCCTGCGGCTTCTTCTCATAGCCTGCAACGATGATCTCCCTTTCCTTTAGGACAATGGGGATTTTAACTTCAAACACCGAGCCTGCCTTTTCTTTTGAACTGACCGCAATCTGACCCTTGTGCAATTCGGTAAGTTCTTTGACAAGGGTAAGTCCGATACCCGTTCCTTCAAACTTTTCAAATCCCTTGCGGTTAACCGTATAAAAGCGGTCAAACACTCTTTCCACTTCATTTTCAGGGATACCGATACCCGTATCGGCCACCGCGATACGGATATAATGGGTACTCTCGACAGTGGGGTTGATCACTCCCTGAAGTTTCTCAACCGAGAGGGTCACCTGACCACCCTCAGGGGTATACTTGAAAGCATTGGACAACAGGTTGGTGATGATCTTGTCTATTTTATCGGCATCAAAAGAGATGATCTGTGAATCGATGGAGGTCTGGAAGATGTAGCGGATGTTTTTCTGTTCGGCCATCAGGTTAAATACCGCCCAGGTTTTTCTGCAAAAATCGACAATATCCCCCTCGGAAGGCTCCAGAACTAAACTACCCGCTTCCAGTTTACGGTAATCCAGCAGCTGGTTAACCATGCCAAGCAGCTTATTGGTATTGCCTTGAATGAGCTTTAAGATCACCTGCTGTTCTTCCTCATTAAGCTGATGGCCCGAATGAATCAGCTTTTCCAATGGAGCTTTCATCAGGGTGAGCGGCGTCCTGAATTCATGGGAAATGTTGGTGAAAAACCGTAGCTTCATCATGTTGGCTTCCTGAATCGTATGGAGCTCATTTTTCTCCATCTGCAATTCATTCTTAAGTCTTTCCCTGTTAATGATGGCTCTTCGGAAGAAATAAAGGATGACTACCAGTATCAAAAAATAGAGGAACCAGGCAAACCAGGTACGCCAGAAAGGGGGATGAATAATGATCTTTACCGAAGCCCCTTTGTTGGGCGAGAGCAGGTTGCCATCGGTAGTCTTTACCCTGAAGGTATATTCACCGGGCGATAAGTTGGTATAGGTGGCAAAACGTTTATCACCGGCAAAATTCCATGTCTCATCAAAGCCTTCCAGCATATAAGCATACTCAATATTGACAGGTTTTCTAATGTTAAGAGCGGCAAACTCAAAGCTAAAGACCGACTGGTTGTACCTTAAATCAATGCGGTCGGTATAGACGATCGATTTCTTTAATACCGAGTTTTCCCCCGCCTTTTGGGAGATGTTGAATATCTGAAAGTCCACGATCGCCACATTGGAAGGCAGGGTAATCTCTTTTAGATGATCGGGGTGAAAGCGTAAAAAACCGTTGGTACCTCCAAAATACATCTCTCCATCGGATGATTTAAAACAAACACGTTCCGAGATTTGCTGGTTCTCCAGTTCATTGTTGATCCTGAAGTTTCTTGACTTCCCTGTTAAAGGGTCAAACTTTGTAATCCCCTGATTCGAACTCAGCCACAGGTTGCCTTCCCCGTCTTCCAGGAGGCCTTTCACATTATCAGGAAGGGAATACCTTGGGCTGTACCGTTCAAACTGTATCTTCCCCTCTTTTTCCACCATGCGGTCCAGGCCTTTGGAACTGCCCACCCAGATTTGTTTTTTTGAATCTTCAAATAACTGGTAAAGGTAATTGGAGCTTAAAGTGGTGGTATCCTTATTGATCGACAAATATTCATGCAGGGAAGTGTCGTACATGTAAAGCCCGATATAGGTGACAATCCACAACCGGTTTTGGCTGTCCTGTTTTATTGAAACGGCATAGGGAATGCCTAACAACTCCTTTGGAAAGGGACCGGGTGATTCAGCATCAAAGAACTTACCACTGGCGGGTTGATATACCATCATCCCTTCTTTGCGGTGTGCCGCTATCCAGATATTCCCATTTGTATCCCGGGTCAAATCATTGATATGTCCAATGGGCCAGTTATGAGGTGACCCTGCAGTCATCAGGTTTGAAAATTTGCCGTTAAGGGTATTAAAATCATACAAGCCCACCCGTAAGCCGGAGATGTAAAGGGAATGCTCATCTTTTGGCTCTATGTCTAATATACTGGGGGCTATAAAGCTGTTATTCAGTTGGTGTCTTTCAAAATTTTCTGTTTTAGGGTTGAACCTGTTAAGGCCTCCCTCGTCGGTACCAATCCAGATATCTCCTTTCCTATCTTC
>DATGYU010000305.1:0-18503 GCA_035297625.1 Prolixibacteraceae bacterium | reverse complement strand
ATATAGCGGTATTTAATTCTCACCCGTTTCTTTTCAATCATATCTTTCATATAGTCAGTTCCAAGCCAGGAGACGTTAAACTGCTTGTTCTTAATATTAATCCGGGCCAGGGTATGAACGTTAAAATAGTTTTCACTTGCCATTGTGCTGTTTTTGATAGCTTTTGTTTCAGAAGGGCTGAAATCGCCATACAGGTTGTCTTTTGCCCTGAAAAGAACTACCTTAAACTGGTATTGTGCCGAATCGGAATGGTTATTAATCAGTTTGACGATGTAAAAGTTCCGAGGTCTATAAACCGTAGAGTCTTTGCCTCGTTTGGTCTTTTTTATTTCCTCTGCTATGAATTGTTTGATTTGCCATGTAGAAGTAGTATCCGCCAATTGCCAAATGTGTTGTTCTTTTATGGCGGTATCCGATTTAGCCCGTAAGGAATTGACAGTCCAGTTTCCTTCAATTTCAGGGGAAAGCACAATGTTCTTCTCAATATAGAAGGGGTTCAGGGAGCAAATCATGAAAAATTCACTGCATCCGGAAAGGAAGAGAATCGTAGCAATGATAATAATGAATTTCTTTGGTTTCATAATTTTTGGTTTTTAAATATGAATCGAAGATCGAGAGAATTAAATCGATTGGCAATTTTATTCGATGAATGCCTCTAATTATTCGATGAAGCCTTGGAAAGAGCGTTATTTGGATGCTGTTTTATAACTTTTCAGGGTTTTGATTACATTTGTGGTACTAAAACCATCAACCACCACCATGAAAGTAAAAGCCTTGTTGTTTTGTATGCCATCCATCCTATTAATGAGTTTTACTTCTGTAAAGGTGATGAATAAAATCGAAAAGAAAGCGCAACGCATCCATTCAGAGTGTCTGACAGTGGATACCCATTGTGATACGCCCATGCTGATGATTAAGCCTGGGTTCAATCTCAGGGAAGAACATTCAGCTCCTCATTCAAGGGTGGATTTACCCCGTATGAAAAAAGGAGGGCTGGATGCCATGTTCTTTGGGGTATTTACCGGTCAGAAGCCGCGCACGGAAGAAAACTACCAGAAAACGTATGCACTTGCCAATCAAATGCTTGATTCCATTCATGCCATGGCAGGGGAAAATAGTGATATCGCCACCCTGGCCTTAAAGGCAGATGATCTGGAAAAGATCAATAAGACGGGGAAACGTGCCATTTATATAGGCATGGAAAATGGGTTCCCGTTGGCTAAAGATATTTCCCGGGTAGAGGAATTTTATAAAAGAGGGGTGCGGTATATTACTCTATGCCATTCTTTTCATAACGACATTTGTGATTCATCCAGTGATCCGGCTCCTGCTGAACACAACGGGCTGAGCAGTTTTGGCAAGGAAGTGATCGCAGAAATGAACCGCCTGGGAATGATGGTGGATGTTTCCCATATTTCAGATAAGTCATTTTTTGATGTGATGGAAGTGAGCAAGGCTCCTGTAATTGCTTCGCATAGCTCGGTACGATCGGTGGCACTTCATAACCGAAACATGACAGATGAAATGATTAAAAAGCTGGCAGAAAAGGGAGGGGTGATGCAAATTTGCCTTTTGGATGTGTATATCAAAGAACCGGATACTACTTCTGAAAAATTTATTGCCGAAAGAAGACTTCATAAAATTTACAGGACTACCTACAATAGTATGACTGAGGCAGAGAAAGCGGCTTTTGAAAAAGAATGGGATGATGTTCAGGCCAGTTATGCTGAGGAGCTTCCAACGATTAAAGATATGGTCGATCATATCGACTATGTAAAAAATCTTGTCGGTGTTGACTATGTGGGTATAGGAAGTGATTTTGACGGCGGCGGAGGTCTGCGCGACTGTGCGGATGTAAGTCAGTTTCCAGCCATCACCCTTGAATTGGTGAGAAGGGGCTATAGTGAAAGCGAAATACGTAAAATATGGGGCGGCAATCTGCTCAGGGTCTTCCGGGAGGTTGAAAAAAGTGCTGCCAGAGATTCTGTCCTGACAAAAAGATAATCATCCGATCAACCATTATCTTCTTTCTTGTTTTTGCTCAAAACGCGCGTTTGAAATCCTGACGAAAGTCAACTTTTGTTGTTAAGCATCTTTTTGCAATTATCTAAATTGCATAAAATATGCATGTTAGCATGTTTTTTGTTTTTTTTAAATTGTGATAATCGACACGCGAATATCATAACTTTGAGTATCATTTCTCTATATTTGGTATAAAAAGTAATGATGTGGTTTTGCGAAAATAAACTGACAGAAAGGCAAAACGTGCTAAATAACAGTAACAAAACAAACTAGAAAACATGAAAGCAGACATTAATGAATTTTTGGAAGCCCTGAAGGCGCGTACCCCAGGAGAGAGAGAGTTTCATCAGGCTGTGCAGGAGGTGGTGGAATCGGTATGGGATGTTTATAAGAGAAATCCAAGGTATCAAAGTGCCAAGATACTGGAGCGCATGGTGGAACCCGAGCGTACGATTATTTTTCGTGTTCCGTGGATTGATGACCGAGGAGAGGTACAGATCAACAGGGGTTTCAGGGTTGAATTTAACTCGGCCATAGGTCCCTATAAAGGAGGATTGCGTTTTCACCCTACAGTTACCCTTAGTATTTTGAAGTTTTTAGGATTTGAGCAGACCTTTAAAAACAGCCTTACTACTCTGCCCATGGGGGGCGGTAAAGGAGGTTCAGATTTTAGCCCCAAGGGCAAATCTGACAATGAGATTATGCGTTTCTGCCAATCGTTCATGACCGAGCTTTATCGTCACATAGGTCCCAATACCGATGTGCCGGCAGGTGATATTGGTGTGGGAGGGCGTGAGATTGGATTCCTTTTTGGCCAGTATAAGAGGTTGAAAAATGAATTTACCGGGGTACTAACCGGCAAGGGAATCGGCTGGGGCGGAAGTTTAATTCGTCCTGAGGCGACAGGTTTTGGTGCCGTGTATTTTGTACAGCATATGCTCCATCATCTTGGCAAGGAAATAGAAGGAAAAACTTTCAGCGTGTCCGGTTTTGGCAACGTTGCCTGGGGGGCCATTGCTAAAATCAATGAACTGGGAGGTAAAGTGGTTACCGTCTCAGGTCCTGACGGATATATTTATGATGCCGAGGGTATTAAAGGGGAAAAGGTAGATTATCTGTTAGAACTCCGGGCATCGAACAATGATGTAGTTCAGCCTTATGCCGAAGAGTTTGGCGCTCAGTTTATAGCAGGGAAAAAACCATGGGAATGTGCCGTTGACATAGCCATCCCGTGTGCTACTGAAAATGAGTTAAATCTTGAAGATGCACAGATGCTGGTTAAAAATGGATGCTTCATGGTGGCTGAAACCTCCAACATGGGCTGTACGGCCGAGGCGGTCAATTATCTGACCCAGACCATTTCATTTGCCCCAGGAAAGGCTGTGAATGCCGGTGGGGTAGCTGTTTCAGGACTGGAGATGTCACAAAATTCCATTCGAATGAACTGGCCCAAAGAAGAGGTGGATATGTACCTGCACCGTATTATGAAAGAAATTCATGAAACATGTGTAAAATATGGTAAGAATGGAGATAAAGTAAACTACGTGGTGGGTGCCAATGTGGGAGGCTTTGTTAAAGTTGCTGATGCCATGCTGGCCCAGGGAATTGTATAAGATTATAGTAAGCTTTTAAAATATAAGTGCCCTGTAGACCTCTGGATAGGTTGTTCTCAGGGCACTTTTTATAGAATAGTGAAGGATAGATTACTAAAGGCTGGATGGTTGGACTCTTTCAAAAGTTCTCCGGCGTCCTAAATAGTACCCGGCAATGAGAATCTCATAAAATGGTCAGTATTATGGGAAAGTCGGTGCTCAGCACCGACAGTAACTTTCGTATACTCCTTGCTACTGATTACTGATTCCTTTTTGCCTTTTTATGGCTTTCAAGGTTCTGGTTTATAAAAAAAGAGAAAAAAATCATCTCTTGGAACAATAAAATAATATTCCCTTCATATTGGGATGATTAATTTTGCTTTAATTTGATCAAATTTTGCAGAAGATGTTGATAGATACCCATTCTCACATTTATTCAACTGAGTTCATTCACGACCGGGATGAAATTATTCAGCGGGCGTATTCAAATGATGTAAGGAAGATTATTCTTCCCAACATTGACAGTTCTTCGGTTAAGAATATGCTCGATATGGTCGATACCTATCCCCATATTTGTATTCCTTTAATGGGACTTCATCCTACCTCAGTAAACCAGGATTACCTGGAAGAACTACAGGTGGTAGAATATTGGCTGAAAAAACGGAAGTTTTATGGAATTGGTGAAATCGGAATTGATCTTTACTGGGAAACAGCATTTCTGGAAGAACAGATTCACGCGTTTCGCTATCAGCTTAACCTGGCCCGCGAGTATGAACTCCCTGTCGTGGTTCATGTAAGGGATTCGTTTAATGAAGTATACAATGTTTTGCAGGAAAGCCATGATAAGAAGCTCACCGGAGTATTTCACAGTTTTACCGGTACGCTTGAACAGGCACAAATGATAATTGACCTGGGCTTTAAAATTGGGATAGGCGGAATAATCACCTTTAAGAAAAGTGGGCTGGATGAGGTAATCAGCAAAATAGATCCGTCACATCTTATCCTTGAAACAGATTCTCCATACCTGACACCCGTACCTTTCAGGGGAAAAAGAAACGAAAGTTCTTATCTTGTATATATTGCACAAAAAATTGCCGATCTGTATCAGATGACAATGGGGGATATTGCAAAAATTACCACAGAAAATTCCCGCAAGCTATTTGGTATATAGTTACTTTTATATATTCATATTGAAAGAAAAGTGGAAAAAAAGCCATCCATTCTGATAATTTATACTGGTGGCACGATCGGTATGGTTCAAAAATCAGCCAACGGTACACTGGTGCCGATGAAGTTTGATCATATACAGGAAGAAGTGCCCGATTTGGATCGCCTGGGATACAATCTGCATGTAGTAACCTTTTCCCCTCCCATTGATTCTTCCAATATGACCACTTCCATATGGGTAAAAATCGCCGGGACAATTGAGCGAAATTATCATAAATACGACGGTTTTGTCATTTTGCATGGAACGGATACCATGGCCTATACGGCATCCGCCCTCAGTTATATGTTCGAGAATCTCGACAAGCCGGTAGTGCTGACAGGGTCACAACTGCCCATTGGAATTCTCAGAACCGATGGCAAGGAAAACCTGATTACTGCCATTCAGATTGCCGCGGCAAAAAGAAATGGAGTAGCCATTGTTCCTGAGGTGTGCGTATATTTTAATTCCCGGTTATTTCGCGGGAATAGAATATCCAAAAGGCATGCCGATGATTTTAGTGCTTTTTCTTCGGTTAATTATCCTCCATTGGCCATTGCAGGAGTGGAAATAAAATATTTCCAGGAGAATATTTTTCATTCTCCCAATAAGGGAATCTTAAAGGTGAGGTCACAGTTTGATGAAAATGTGGTGGTTTTAAAGTTTTTTCCCGGCATCGGGAAAGTGGTTTTTGAAAATATATTAAATATTCCTGGGTTAAGAGGAGTTGTTTTGGAATCCTTCGGGTCAGGCAATATCCCCAATAGCCGGTGGATGATCAGCCTTATTAAAAATGCCATCAAGAGAAAGATCATATTTTTAAATGTCACTCAGTGTCAGGGAGGATCTGTGGATATGAGAAGATACGAGACAGGAATTGAACTTCAAAATGCAGGGGTTGTGAGTGGTAAAGATATGACCACGGAAGCAGCCATTACAAAACTTATGTTTCTTTTAGGGCAGGGTTTGGAGATCGAAGAAATTAAATTACATTTGAATAAAAGTCTGATTGGTGAAATAAGTGAGTGAGGTTAATTATTGTTTTGTTTTTTTTCGTAATTTGCACCCATATTAGAGTGCCAGAATAATTGGAGAGATGCAGGAGTGGCTTATCTGGCACGCCTGGAAAGCGTGTGTACCTCAAAAGGGTACCGGGGGTTCGAATCCCCCTCTCTCCGCCCAAAATAAAATGAGCAGAGTTATTTGAAATACATTACTATTGAATACGTTGGGATGAGTTGACGGATAGGTTTAATGGTAAGTAAATTTAGGTTGTTTGGAAGTGTCTTTGAACAGACTGTACAAATCACAAACATTATAAACTAGAAATTTACTAATTAAATTAAAACCGAAATGAAAAAACTATTTGCGTTAACAGCAATTCTAAGCATGTTGTGCTTTACAACATCTATCAACGTAATTGCACAATCGACTACTGCAACTACAAATCAAGCTGAAGTAAAAAATACTGCGGATAGTGTACAAAAAAAATCTGCGGTAACTGACCCGATTGAACAAACGGCTGCAAAGGCTGAACAAGGTCAATCGATGCATAGTGCACTGAAACAGAAATTTATTGAAGGAGGTCCCGGGTTTATGACTTCCATTCTTATCTGCTTAATTTTGGGACTGGCCATTGCCATTGAAAGGGTTGTGTACCTGAATTTGGCTTCCACCAACAATAAAAAGCTACTAGCACGAATTGAAGAGGCACTCAATACCGGTGGTGTTGAAGCTGCCAAAGATGTCTGCCGTAATACACGCGGACCTGTTGCCTCCATTTTTTATCAAGGACTGGACCGCTCCCATGAAGGACTGGATGTAGTTGAGAAAACGGTTATTGCCTATGGCGGGGTTCAGACCAGCTTATTGGAAAAAGGGTTGGTGTGGATAGCCTTATTCATCGCTTTGGGCCCAATGCTTGGGTTCCTTGGAACAGTTATCGGAATGGTGCAGGCTTTCGATGCTATTGAAGTAGCCGGTGATATCAGCCCTTCATTGGTAGCCGGGGGTATTAAAGTTGCTTTGATCACAACAATCGGAGGTTTGATCGTTGCCATGATTCTGCAGGTGTTCTACAACTACAGCGTTTCCAAAATTGACAGTATTGTCAACAGCATGGAGGACGCGTCTATTTCATTGATCGACCTTTTGGTAAAATATAACGCTAAAAGTCATGTATTATGAAATTTGCTAAAATAACAACTATCGTATTGTGGGTGATCTTAGCTATTTCATTTTTTCTTATTATTTCTCTGTTAGCTAATCTTGACCCCAATGTATCTGATCCAAATATGTCAAAATGGATCAGTGCCAATCTGTCCTGGTCATTTATCCTGCTGGGAATAGCTACGGTGGCCGCCTTGGTACTGGAATTTTTTGTAACTCTGTCTGATAAAAAAGCGGCGAGAAATTCCCTGATCGGCATTGGCTTACTGGGTGCTGTAATCCTGGTATCCTACTTAATGTCAGATACTGAAATGCCAAAATTCTTTGGTGCTGAAAAATTTGTTGAAAATGGTACGGTAACCCCTACCATCTTGTTATGGATAGGCACCGGTCTTATCGCATCTTATATATTGTTTGGAATATCTGTCATAACAATATTATGGTCGGCAGTTTCTAATTTTTTTAAATAAGTGTTAAAAACAGAGAAGGAGAACATTTATGAGAAAAACACCTGAAATACCTTCTGCCTCCATGGCCGACATCGCATTCATGCTGCTGATCTTTTTTATAACTGCCACCTCGATGGATGTGGACAGTGGTCTGGAACGTGTATTGCCACAAATGCCACCTGAAAATATGGAAAAAGATGATACACCCCCTATCAAGGAACGAAATGTATTTACAGTCTTGCTGGATGCCAATAACCGTTTGATGGTAGAAGGAGAATTGTCTCGGATTGAAGATCTGAGGGACAAAGCAAAAGAATTCATGTTAAACGCAGGTAATTCTGAACAGTTGCCGGAAACCAAAATGACCGAAATTCCTCTTTTAGGTACTATCCCGGTAACAAAAGGAGTTATCTCCCTTAGAAATGATCATGGAACCCAGTATGGAACATATATTGCTGTTCAAAATGAATTAGTGGCTGCTATCAATGAATTAAGGGATGAATTGGCAGTGCAAAAATTCGGAAGAAAGTATCTTGATTGTACCTCTGAACAGAAAGAAGCGATCAGGCAAGCAATTCCTTCCAGAATTTCGGAAGCTGAACCTAAAACGATAGGAGGAAAGAAAAATGTCAAAATTTAGAGAAAGTGGTAAAAAGGAAACCCCTTCCATTTCAACAGCATCATTACCAGATATTGTTTTTATGCTTCTCTTTTTCTTCATGGTAACAACTACCATTAGAGACGTAAGCCTGCTGGTAAAGGTTAAAACACCCGAAGCTACCGAACTGACAAAACTGGAGAAGAAATCATTGGTGAGCTATATTTATGTTGGGCCACCATTGCCTCAATATGTTAAAGTTTTGGGTACAGAACCACAAATTCAGTTGAATGATCAATTCCAGAAAGTATCTGATATTGCTGATTTTATATTGGCTGAACGCGCTGCCCGTAGTGAAGCAGAAGTTCCTTTTATGGTTACTTCATTAAAAGTTGATGAGTATACCAAAATGCAGATCGTTGGTGATATCAAGCAGGAGCTGCGTAAAGCAGCCGCATTGCATATCAACTATTCGGCACACAAGGGGGCTATTTATTAGCATTGAATATTCATTTATAGGTTAGAGGATATCTAAAAAGAAATTAGATGAACACATGGGCACTGAATCCCGGAGAAATAAATAAAAAATAAACCTTTGTGTCTCCGTGTTTATAGTTGTTTATGGTACTTTTTGGATATCCTCTTTTTTATTATAATTCCATATCTCCGGAATTTAAAGTTTAATATTTCAGTAGTTAAAGGGTGAACCATCCTTGTACCAAACCCTGTCCTCCACAACTTTCACAACAGATCTGTTTGATCCATATTTTTCAACCGATATAGGTAAGGTAAAAATACCTTACTTTGTAGTTCTATAATTTATTGTATTTATGAAATTTGACGATTACCGCATTTCTGCTGATATTAAAAAGAGTTTGGAAACCTTAGGCTTTCGAAGGCCTACAGACATACAGTTTAAAGCGATCGCTCCCATTCTTAAAGGGGATGATGTTTTGGCCATTGCACAAACCGGTACGGGCAAAACGGCTGCCTTTGCAATTCCGATCATAGACATCATTCATCAGTTGAAACCCAGTAGTCGCAGTGAATATATTTTCTGCCTTGTGATGGTGCCAACCCGGGAACTGGCTTTGCAGCTTACCGAAGTTTTTCAAACCATTGGCAGGCATACCAGGGTTAAGACTGCCTGTGTGTTTGGGGGAGTGGGACAGGACCCGCAAATTGCCACCCTGAAGAACGGAGTGGATGTCTTGATCGCTACCCCAGGCCGTATGTTTGATTTGGTAAGCCAAGGCCATATTAACCTTAATAAGTTACGAATTCTGGTACTCGATGAGGCTGATCATATGCTTGCCCTTGGTTTTATCAATGATATCAGGCAATTGATTCACCACCTGCCTAAAAAACGACAGACCCTTTTCTTTTCAGCAACTATCAATACAGAAATTAAGGATTTAGCCTATTCTTTGGTTACAAATCCAATAAGGATAGAAATTTCACCTAAAAATCCGGTGGCTAAAAATGTAACTCATTCGGTTGCCATGATTGACATGGATGATAAACGATTCTTTTTGGAAAGATGGATTAAAGAGCATCCCGATTCAAAAGTACTGGTTTTTGTCAGAACTAAAGTAAGGGCCGAAAGAGTATTTAAAGCCATGGAAAGGGTTGAAATTAAATGCAGTACGCTTCATGGAGACAAGGATCAAAAAGAAAGAATTGAGGTATTAAATCAATTTAAAAATGGAGAGGTAAAGGTGTTGATTGCCACTGATGTAAGTGCCCGAGGGATCGACATTCCGGATGTGGATTACGTGATCAATTATGATCTGCCTGACATTTCGGAAAACTATGTTCATAGGGTGGGTAGAACAGGGCGTGGGGTGAAAAAAGGAACGGCTATATCATTTTGCAGCCCTGATGAAAAATCCATATTGGATGAAATTGAATCTTTTTTGGATCAGAAAATTAAAGTGCTGCTAGTAGATAAAGAAGAATATTCAACCACCATTGATCTTTCAAAAGAAAACCCTTATGACTGGAAAAGCCTGATGAAAGAGGAGGAAGAAACGCTTAGGCCAAAGAAAAAGAAAAAATAAGCTGATCTCTGTAAATAGTAATATCCCCATTGAATAAATTTCGATGGGGATATTTTCTTTTCACTTAACACTATTTTAACCTGTACTGATATTATAAAATGCATCTAATTCATAAAATGTGCCTATTTTCTTAATGTATACCTTAAATATATTGGGTAAATGTTGAAATAATTGTAAATAAAATTCAAAATACCCAAAAAAATAAAAGGTCATTGCAATAATTCTTTATTTTTGTACTATTAACGATGAAGAACATTATAAAAATATAAAAACCTAAAAATTTAAGTTATGGCACAATTCAGATTTAGAGCTTTGGAAGAAGTTCTGCGCAGAAAACCCATGGAAGTAAAAAGAGAGGACAACCTGGTATCTGACTTTTACGGCAAATATGTATTTGATCGTAATAAGATGAAAAAATTCCTTTCCAAAGAAGCTTACAAAGCAGTTGTTGACGCTATTGACAATGGTACAGGGATTGACCGTAAGATGGCCGATCAGGTTGCACAGGGGATGAAATCATGGGCCCTTGAAAATGGTGCTACTCACATCACTCACTGGTTTCATCCTCTTACGGATGGTACAGCAGAAAAACATGATGCTTTTGTAGTTCACGGGGAGAGCGGAACTGTAGTGGAATCTTTATCCGGCTCTATGTTGTCGCAGCAGGAACCTGATGCTTCTTCTTTTCCAAGCGGCGGTATTCGCCAGACTTTTGAAGCGCGTGGTTATACTGCCTGGGATGTTTCATCTCCTGCCTTTATTGTGGATAACACATTGTGTATTCCTACCATTTTCATCTCCTACACGGGTGAAGCGCTCGATTATAAGACTCCGCTTTTAAGGGCAATTGCTGCCGTTGATAAAGCAGCTACTGAAGTGTGCCAGATGTTCGACAAAAATGTTACCAAAGTAAGCGCCAATTTAGGATGGGAACAGGAATATTTCTTGGTGGATGAAGCATTGTTTATGGCCCGTCCCGACTTAATGATGACTGGTCGGACCCTGATGGGGCACTCTGCATCTAAAGATCAGCAATTGGACGACCACTATTTCAGTTCCATTCCAACCCGTGTATTCCGTTTTATGGAAGATCTGGAAAACGAAGCATATAAATTGGGCATTCCAGTAAAGACCCGCCACAATGAGGTTGCTCCCAACCAATTTGAGCTGGCTCCTATCTATGAGGAGTTAAATCTTGCCAATGACCATAACCAGATGGTAATGGACCTGATGAAAAAAATTGCCCGCCGTCATAACTTTGCTGTTCTTTTTCATGAGAAGCCATTTGCTGGTATCAATGGTTCGGGAAAGCACAACAACTGGTCGCTGTCAACCGACACTGGAGTAAACTTGTATTCCCCTGGAAAGAATCCAAAATCAAACCTGCAGTTCCTTACCTTTGTAATCAATACCTTAAAAGCTTTATATGTGAACCAGGATATGCTTCGTGCCAGTATTCTTACTGCTCCCAACACTCACCGTTTAGGTGCCAATGAAGCTCCTCCTGCAATTATTTCTGCTTTCCTTGGATCAGAAGTGAGCAAGATGTTGGATATGATGGAAGAAGCGGTTGTTGACCGTAAAATGACACCGGATGAAAAAACAGCGTTAAAATTAAATATCGGCCGTATTCCTGAAATTATCCTTGACAACACCGACCGTAACCGTACTTCTCCGTTTGCTTTCACTGGAAACCGTTTTGAATTCCGTGCGGTTGGTTCTTCAGCTAACTGTGCCTCTGCTATGATCGCTTTGAATACCGCTGTTGCCGATCAGCTCATTAAATTTAAAGCTGAAGTGGATGGTTTGGTAGAAGATGGTGTTAAAAAGGACGAAGCCATTTTCCAGGTATTGAAAAAGCTGATCATCGAATCAAAAGCAATTCGTTTTGACGGAAATGGTTACAGCGATGAATGGAAAGAAGAAGCTGCCCGCCGTGGCCTTACCAATATTAACAGCGTACCTACTGCTCTTGAAGCTTTGCACGACAAACGGGTAATTGAAATGTATGACAAGTTGGGCGTTTTAAGTCCAAGAGAAATTGAAGGACGTATAGAAGTGGAACTGGAGAAATACACCAAGAAGATTCAGATTGAAGCTCGTGTGTTAGGCGATTTGGCCATTAACCACATCGTGCCTACAGCCATTCAGTATCAGTCTTCCTTGCTTGAAAACGTGAAGAACCTGAAACTTGTATTCAGCGATGAAGAATATCAGTCACTTGCTGAGGGACGTCTGGAATTGATTCGTGAAATAGGAGGTCATGTCTCATCCATTAAAGCCAAAGTGAAAGAAATGATCGAAGCCCGTAAAGTGGCCAATATCATTGAATCAGAAAAGGAAAAGGCGTATTCTTATGAAAAAACAGTAAGACCATACTTGGATGATATCCGTAACGATATCGATAAACTGGAATTGATTGTCGATAATGAATTATGGCCATTACCAAAATACAGGGAATTATTATTTACCCGATAATCTTATTTTAATCTTTAAAAAGGCTTCCGGCAACAGCAACCGGAGGCCTTTTTTATTTTAGGGCAACGGTAAAATAACAATCCGGCAGTGCTTATTTTTAGCCAATATAAAGAAAATTCATCTTTTGTCTGTTTTGCTATACTTTAAATAATCTTTTTCCGTTTTCCAGAATGGATATAAATTGGTTACTTTTACCCGCGAAACGTTGATTTTAAAATGAAGAACCCTCATTTTTCCAAAATAATCATTTTGCTGATGGCAGTCCTGCTGGGCGCATGTTCCGGACAGAGGTCCATGCATTCAGCCCAGGTATCCTATGAAATTGGCGAACATTACAATGCCATAGAAAAATACCGTAAAGCTTATCGAAATCAGAATACGGGTAATGACAAAGCAGAAATGGCTTTTCGTATTGCCGAATCCTATTTTAAAATAAGTGAATTTGCCAAAGCGGCAGTTTGGTATAAGAATGCCATTAAACGCAATTATTCTGAACCTGTTTGTATGCTTCATTATGCCGATTGTTTAAAGGCTACCCAAAAATATGACGATGCAGCCACTTGGTATCAGACCTATCTTGGGGTAAAACCTGAGGATGAGTATGCCAAAAATGGATTGGAATCAAGTAAGGTGGCAGGCGAATGGTTAAACAAACCAAGCCGCTATGTAGTCGGTATTGTTAAGGAACTGAATTCAAAGAGCAGTGACTACAGCCCTGTATTTGTTGGGGGAAAAGATAATGAAATCATCTTCAGCTCTTCACGCGATGGAGTTACGGGAAAGCGTATCAGCAATATTACAGGGACCCATTATTCTGACCTGTTTACAAGCCAGTTTGAGGTGCAGAAACAAAAGTGGGGTGCTCCCAAACTTCTTGAAGAAAACCAATTGATCAATACGGCCAGTGATGAAGGAGCTGCAACACTCTCTTCAAGTGGCGACCAAATCATATTTACCCGCTGTGTATTTGATAAGACCAAGGATAAAGGCGCAGAATTATTTTCTGCCAATCAATCGCGCGGAGAATGGTCTGAACCTACCTTGATTGAATTGGTGGGCGATAGTCTGATTGCTGCTCAGCCTTCACTGAGTGAAGACGGGACAAAACTGTATTTTGTATCTGACCGTATGGGCGGCTATGGTGGCAAGGACATTTGGGTAGCTACCGCAAAAGGCGGTGGCTTTTTTGAAAAACCTGAGAACCTGGGCCCTGAAATCAACACCCCCGGTGATGAGATGTTTCCCACAATACGTGATAACGAAGAATTGTATTTCTCCTCCAATTATCTTCCCGGACTTGGAGGCCTTGATATTTTTAAGGCTGTCAAAAATGATAAAAATAAATGGGTGGTGGAGAACTTAAAGGCGCCAGTCAACTCCCCGGGCGATGATTTTGGAATGACCTTTATCAAAGGAGATGTGATAAAGGGATTGTTTACTTCCAATCGCAAAGGTTCGCGTAGTGACGATATTTATTCCTTTTACCTGCCTCCAAAGGTATTTAATGCAGCCGGAGATATTGAAAACCGGGAAACGGGCCAGAAAGTGGATGGTGCATTGGTCAGAATTATTGGAACCGACGGAACCAACCTAAAGATGAGGGCCGATGGCGGACGTTTTCAGCTAAAGCTGAAACCTGAAACAGAATATGTAATTGCAGCCTATAAAGATGGCTATTTGAACGATAAGGTGAGAACTTCAACTGTTGGACTGGAAGACAGTAAGGATTTTAAATTCCAGTTTAAGCTGGCACCAACCGATGAGCCTATTAAGATCAATAATATTAACTATGCTTTTGGTAGCTATGAAATAACTGATGAGTCAAAGGCGTCACTCGATTCGGTGGCTCAGCTGTTAATCCTGAACCCAACAATCACAATTGAGCTGATGGCCCATACCGACTTTGTGGGAAGCAATGAGTTCAACTCCGAACTATCCCAGAAAAGGGCACAATCTGTTGTCGATTACCTGATATCAAAAGGAATTAATCCTGCCCGGCTCGTAGCAAAAGGTTATGGAGAAACATGGCCGAAGAAAGTTACCCGTGCCATTGCTAAACAATACGATTTCCTGAAACGTAATGATGAACTGACCGAAGATTTTATCATGAAGCTTACGCCCGAACAACAGGAAATCGCCAAAGCGCTTAACCGCAGAACTGAATTCAGGGTGCTTTCCAATGATTTTCATGAGTAAGGTGGATCTGAGAATGATTTCTATGAATAAAATATTTTCTTTTTTTATCTTCATTAGCATTCTTATGCTGTCTGCCTGTCATGGGAAAAGCTATTCCAACAATGAGAAGATCATTGGTTATAACCTGACAGCACCCGATGTGGAATTGACATTACCCCATGTGTTGCATGAAATTTCAGGCCTCACTTATGTCGATTCCTCTTCTTTTGCTTGTATCCAGGATGAAAAAGGAATTATCTTTATTTATAATTTCCAAAAAGAAAAGATAAAGAAAAAATATGCCTTTAACATAGATGGAGATTATGAAGGTATTGCAAGAGTAAATGATACCATTTATGTGCTTAGAAGCGATGGTACCTTGTTTGAGATATTGAATTACAAATCAAAAAACTTCCGCTTAAATTCATATGTTACAGGTATTCCGGCAAATAATAATGAAGGTCTTTGCTATGATCGGGATAACAACCGACTGTTGATTGCCTCAAAAGGCAAAATTGGTAAAGGTCAGCCATTTAAAGATATTCGGGTCGTTTATGGCTTCAACTTAAAAACAAAAACAATGAGCCAGGAACCTGTATTTGATTTCGATCTTCCGTCAATTAAAGATTTTGCACTCAGGGAAAATGGGAGTCACCATAAAAAAAGCAAGAAAAAAGACAAGATCCATGAACCGGATATTAAATTCATGACTTCTGATATTGCCATTCATCCTATTACCAAAAAACTTTTCTTGCTTTCAGCTACCGACCATATGCTTTTCATATTTGATAAATCGGGTACTTTGGAACACATTGAAAAGCTAATGCCCGAACTGTTCCCACAGGCAGAGGGAATTACGTTTATGCCTGATGGTGAATTGCTGATTACCAATGAAGGTCATGAAAAACCGGCTTCCTTGCTTCGGTTTAAATACAAATTGTAAATCAAGCGGGCGATCGGATAATGCGGACCCCTCCTTAATGAGATTTCTGTTAATATATCTATAATGAAATCAGGGACAGTCTCTTTATCATTGTAAGAGACTGTCCCTGATTAAATTTTTTTATACTGTATTATTCTTTAATAAATTTAGAAGAATAAACGCCGGTATTGGTTTCAACAGATATGAAATACAATCCGGATTTCAGATCATTGAGGTTTACATTTTTGCTGTTAATACCTTCCAGTTTCAGATTCTTAACCATTCTTCCCAATATGTCTGTGATTACTACACTTTTCATCTGAGCAAATTGTAAATTGATCACATCCTTTACTGGATTTGGGAACACCTTAAACGAAGTTCCTTCCAGTGCTACTGCACCGGTAACCCCCTTTACTCCCCATACATAGGTTAAAGTGGAGCTTCCATTCACGTTGACTTGTCTGTTTCCTGCCACTTCGTCTCCATGGTCCCAGGCATTGCCCCAGAAGAATTTATATTCATAGGCGCCATCGGGTAAATTAAGAGTAATGGTGTAAATGCCATCGTTATTTGGATCCAGCATTTCATTTTGTGGAATACTACCCGGTACAGCCCAGGTGCCACGATCGCCACCAAAGGACCCGGATATCCAAACCTTGGAGCCAGGGGTATAGCCAGAGTTTCTCATGTCAACATTAATTACCTGTTTTGCAGGTTCCAGTGGAGTGGCAATGTTGTTCACAAGGATATCATCGAAATAAAGGGTAATATCTTCGGTTAAAGTAACTGGTTCTTCGAAATCAGCAAGCAATGCTATGATTGGATATTTTCCGGTTTTTGAAGAAAAGTCGAATACAATGTCTTCCCACTCATTGGTCTTGGTCTGCGGGCTAATACTTGGAATCTCCAGTGTTCCGGCCTCACCGCCTTCCAGCTTGAATTTGATGACACTTACACGGGGTTTCCATACTTTCACGTGAACGTACTTGTTGGTGGTCACATCTACAGAATCCCGATGGGTATCCGATAATCTGGACCAGAAACCATCCCAGGGTTGCCCATCCTTATCCCTAAGCATTTTTATTACATGATCGCTTGGGTTAAGCGGTGATTTATCCGGATTGGCTATCCATGTAAATGAGCTCTTATCTGTGGCGGGGTCTTTTAGCAATGGGTTAAGGGTGATAATTTCATAGTCTTCCATCCATTGTACCGGTTTGCTGCCTGGGGCAGGATCGTTATTAACGAACAGTTCGTCAAAGTACATGGTGATATCCTCTGTGTTGGAGGCTGCTGGTACCCGGTCGGGGGTGAATACAATTTTTGAATATTCCCCTGATAAACTACTGAAATCAAAGACCAGTTCTTCCCATGCATTGGTCTTGGTCTGTGGATTCATTGGCTCGATTTCCTTGTTTTCTGTTCCTTCCAGTTTAAACATCACTTTACTAATACGGGGTTTCCATACTTTCACATGCACGTACTTGTTGGCTGTTAAATTAACGGGTTTTTCCAGGGTGGCATAAAAACCATCATATTCTTGACCATCTTTATCCCTCATAAATTTTACTACATACATACTGCTGTCCACTGCGGACGAATCAGGATTGGCTATTACCTCCAGTGAACTTTTGTCCAAAGTGGCATCCCCAAGCATAAGATTCATGGTCAAATATTCGAAATTTTCAATGGTCTGTGCCATCGAAAATCCTCCAAATGCCAGAAGTGTTAAAATAAACATGTAAAACTTTTTCATAGCTATAAAACTTTTAGTGAATAATAATTTATGATTCTTTAATTGTCACAACTATAAATTTACCAAATTATGAAGAGAAAAACAATTAAATCCGAACATATATTTTCCTTTAGGGCAATGTGTTGATTGGCTTAACGTCCTAATAAACAGTACGCAATTGATGTGATATGCTTCGCGGTGAAAATTTAATTTTCATAATTTAATACTACTGAGGGGTGATGGTCTTTAGCTTCCAGCCATGCTGTGCACTGAAATTGAATCGCGCTGTGGGCTTACCGTTGGGTCTGTAATTTGTTTGCTTAAAAATATTAACTTTGTGCCACTTAAAAATGAATGGATAACTCAGATTGTAATGTCAGCAGATAACAGATACATGGCACGCGGGGTGTCGGCTTCCAAGGAAGATGTCCACAATGCCATTCAAAATATTGACAAGGGATTATATCCCAAAGCTTTCTGTAAGATCATTCCCGATATTTTGGGAGGCGATCCTCAGTGGTGCAATATCATGCATGCTGACGGGGCGGGTACCAAATCTTCACTGGCATATCTGTACTGGAAAGAAACGGGCGACTTATCCGTTTGGAAAGGAATAGCCCAGGATGCCATTATCATGAACCTGGACGATTTGCTGTGTGTTGGGGCAACGGATAATATTCTTCTTTCCTCTACCATCGGCAGAAATAAAAACCGTATTCCCGGAGAAGTCATCGCTGCCATTATTAACGGCACCGAAGAATTATGTGCCGAGCTGCGGCAATTGGGTGTTAACATTTATCCTACCGGGGGCGAAACTGCGGATGTGGGCGATGTGGTACGCACCATTATTGTCGATTCCACGGTTACCTGCCGTATGAAACGTTCTGAGGTCATCTCGGCGGACAATATCCAGGCAGGTGATGTTATTATTGGCCTGGCATCTTTTGGAAAGGCCAGCTATGAAAAAGAATACAATGGCGGGATGGGAAGCAATGGCCTGACTTCGGCACGCCATGATGTATTTGCCAATTATCTTGCCCAAAGATATCCTGAAAGCTTTGACCCTGAAGTGCCCGCCGAACTGATTTATTCAGGAACC
>DATGYU010000304.1:0-10155 GCA_035297625.1 Prolixibacteraceae bacterium | reverse complement strand
AACCAGTCAAAACCAACAATTTTAGTATTGGGAAACCAATATTTCATCATCCGCATTTCATATGGATAATTTTTGCTTAGGTACAATGAATCGCCATTGATGTCTTCCTGTCTTATTTCAACTGCAATGATATCAGGATTTAAATGGTTGATAAGTTGTTTTAATGAATCGTAACTATAGCTTTGATTTGCTTGATGTAATCCATGAAGGGTTGGAATAAAATATACCTTCTTTTGTAAAGTACTACAACTCCACATAGATATCAACATTATACACCATAGAAGATGACAAGATTGTTTCGCTAATTTGGATTTTACTTTCAATTGGATTGTGTTGTTCGACATAACTAGTAATTTGAAACGATATAATAAATTCTTCATAAGTTTACTGTAAACCTGGTTGTACCCCGCAGAAGTTACATGCAGGGAAGTATTACGCATTCTGGGGATAAGGATGCAGTCAAAAACCACTACTGCCAATTTCGCGGATGTTAAAAATGATCTGATTTATTCAATTATGATTTGATTATCAAAAATAGCTTTAAAGATGGCAAACGACTGATCGTGTATGTCCTCGCAACTGTCAAGTATGATCATATAGAATATCTTTCCTTTGAACCTGTTTTTGCAGTCGTCCGCAGTATAATAATTAACCTGCCCCGCCTTTCCATCGGGCAAAGTGGCTGGACTTTCCAAAAGCAGTCCCGGGTATGCTGGCATATTTCTTTCAATGCCAATCATATACATATGGCCACCTCCAATGTCTTCATACATTGTTTTATCTTTTATCTCGTAAGCAATCATCCCGGGATATTTTTCAGAGAATGAGATTTTACTTTTATCCGGATTTTTAGAAACAAAGTTGTTGATATATTCCTCTAATTTATCATTCTCATCCACTGATTTCATCATTAGGGCCACGGTATAATTAATTTCCTTCCCTTTTTTGTTTTTGATGGCAGGCGGATTTATAATGAATGCACTTTGGCGTTTATTGTAGTCATAAACTGAAAGTTTCCACTTAGGGTCAAGCAAAATTTTAATGCCCAAAGGCCGGGAAGTAAATACGATTTTTTCTGCTTTTGATATTGTCCAAAGATCTTCTTTCGGGTAAGATTTATCCTTATCAACTTCAACAATTCTTTTGTGAATTGTCGGCCCAAGCTGAGTTTCAAAACTACCTGCTACCCCTGAAATCTTTTTAACCTGATCCATCGCATAGATACAATGAGAGGGCATATTTGTCATTGCTGTTGCCATAGCATATTCATTCCAAAAATCGGCAGGTTGATCTGCTGGCAACAATTCCTGCGCTTTTATAAAGTTGTCAATGGCGAGTGTAAAAACATTGGATAGCGCATAATGGTAGCCAAGAAACCAATAAGCCCGGTAGCCCTTGGGATTACTCTTTATTGCCAGGTTGTAATTATTGACTGCTTTACTAAAATATGCCGTGTCGTCTAGGTTGTAGAGATAATGAGCGATGTCGCCTAAAAGCAGGAACAGTTCTTCATTCTTTGTAAAAAGGGATGAGAAGGTTGTGAAATATTCACGAAGCTTTATTTTTAATACTTCTTTTGGTGTGTCATACTTCCATTCGTTGCTATAATGGTCGTAAAATTGTTGATTGTCCTTGATATCGTTGAATGCCATTAAATATTTGCTGTCCGTGCTTACTTTAGATATATCGATGTTGTTCACATTCGCAAATGTGTCAAATGCAATTAGCGTCCCAATTAAAAATACTATTACTTTTATCATTGTCTGTTGGTTTATAGTATGTAAAGTATAAAAATGCTTCATCGCTAATGTCCTATATTCGCATTCCTATTTCAGCTACTTTCTAATTTTTTCCATCCCACTTTATCCTTTTTCAAAGCTACATTTATCTAAATAATAACCAAAGTATTTATACAATCTTTCATGTGTCTATAATTGTTTTTTAATTGCTACATGGAACTCGCCTATAATCATCCTGCTGTGTGAGGAAAATTTACCCATGGCTCGTTTCTTATCTATGAAAGGATATTGACAAAAAGGGTAGAGATTAGGTAAGGTAATTTTCAATCGCTCATATATTTAAAAGTAGTTAAAACCGCTTGTCCCAGGCGAAATACTTCCTTCTATCTTTATTTTGATCTTTTTCTTTTTCTCTTTGTTTTTATAACTTTACCAGAAATATCAGACCTATGACAACCATCATAATCAATGAGAAAACAAAAAAGGGACGTATCATTCTTGATCTGATACGTGAATTGGGGGTGGGTAAAATTATCGAAGACACTACATCGGATGCTATCCTCAATAAAACTACTATAAAGGCAATCCAGGAGGCGAAGGAAGGGAAGACCATCAAATGCAACGATTTTGAGGATTATCTCAATAAAGTAAAATAGTCATGTACTCCTTAGAATTTACCAAACAGTATCTAAGAGATTTAAAGTTATTAAGAAAACGGAAATTTGATGAAGAAAAGTTAAATCAAATCATCAAAATACTTCTATCAGGCGAAAACCTGCCGGCAAAATACAAAGATCATGCTTTAATGGGTGGCTACGTCGGTTATCGGGAATGCCATATTACCCCTGATTGGTTGCTGATTTATTTAAAAGAAAAAACTATTAAGTTGGTCACTCTTATCCGTAGTGGTACTCATTCAGATCTGTTTAAATAAGCTAAATACTCCCAAGACTTTGCCATCATCTGTAACTCATTAGTAACTCATCTGTAACCTTTCTGTAATCTAGGGTTACAGAAAGGTTACAGATGAGTATCAGAAAGGTATCAGAAGCAGGCAAAGTCTGGGGAATGCCCGACATATCTATCATGGATGCATGCAGGGATTTGTACTTGATCCTTGAAATTGATTAAGCTGAGAAAATGGAGGATTTGTAGAAAGTTGTATCTTAAACAACAAGAATTGAAGTTACGTTGATCAGCTGTTATGGTAATCATTCTGCAGTATATAAGTACTGAAAACGTTCTTTTAGTACTTAAGCAATACACAAACAGTACTAAAACTAAATGAGGAATGTTGAATTTTGATTGGTAAAAATTATGCGGCAATGACGTCAGTGATCCCTAATCAGCCAAAAACCTTAATCTCCTTCAAGCCAGCCTAAGCAAAGCCAACTTGAAACTTGAAATTTGGAACTTTAAACTTCTCTTGAGCCTCTCATGGGACTCGAACCCACGACCTGCTCATTACGAATGAGCTGCTCTACCAGCTGAGCTAAAGAGGCGATGGTGCAAATATAGTAAACACCAAACATGAAAACCACCCCGAAGGATGGTTTTCATATAGATTTTTAATTTTACATTACATCAGGTATCACCGAAACATTGTATTTTCCTTCTTCCAGTTTCTTGCGTACTTCAGAGAAGGCTTTAATAGTATATTGTACATCTTCCAGTGTGTGCATGGCTGTCGGGATTAATCTTAGCATGATCAGTCCTTTTGGAATCACAGGATAGCTTACCACAGAACAGAATACATTGTAGTTCTCGCGAAGATCCATTACGATATTGGTGGCTTCACCTACACCTCCGGAGAAATAAACAGGGGTCACACATGAATTGGTTACGCCAAGGTCAAAGCCAAGAGCCTTTAACCCGCTTTGCAGCTCATGAACGATATACCACAGTTTTTCGCGAAGTTGAGGCTCTGAACGCAACAGCTCGAGGCGTTTTAAAGCACCCACTACCATAGGCATCGGCAGTGATTTGGCAAAAGTCTGTGAACGCATATTATAGCGAAGATAATTGCAGATGTCTTCATCGCCTGCTACGAAAGCTCCGATACCTGCCATTGATTTGGCAAATGTACCGAAGAGAAGATCGATTTTATCAGATACTCCGAAGTGCTCAGCAGTACCTGCACCTGTTGCACCCATTGTTCCAAAGCCATGAGCATCGTCAACCAGTAAGCGGAATTCAAATTCATCCTTGAACTTGGCTATTTCGTCCAGCTTGCCCAGATCGCCTGACATGCCGAATACTCCTTCAGTAATTACAATGATTCCTCCCTTTTGCTTTTCGGCAAGGCGGGTAGCTTTTTCAAGCATATTACGAAGGCTATCCATATTGTTGTGGGCATACACAAAACGTTTGCCCATGTGAAGCCTTACGCCATCCAAAATACAGGCATGCGCTTCAGAATCATAAACGATCACATCATTGCGACCACAAACGGCATCAATGATAGATACCATTCCCTGGTAACCGAAATTTAAAAGGAAAGCATCCTGCTTGCCTACAAACTCCGCAAGGTTCTTTTCCAGCTCCTCGTGTTTGCTGGTCTGACCCGACATCATCCTTGCACCCATAGGGTAGGCAAGTCCCCAGTCAGCTGCAGCCTGAGCATCCGCTTTTCTCACTTCAGGGTGATTGGCAAGTCCGATATAATTATTCAGGCTCCAAACTAATACTTCCTTCCCTCTAAACTTCATTCTTGTACCTATTTCACCTTCCAGTTTTGGAAAGGCAAAATATCCATGGGCCTGTTTCATGTATTTTCCCAGGTCACCCAAGTTGGTTCTTAGTTTTTCAAAAATATCCACTTGATCTGATTTTTAAATTAACAATCCAAAAGTAATCCTTTTTAATAAGTCTGCAAATTTGTTAATTTATACTAAACAGGATGGTAATCTGAAGAAAACATTCTACTTTTCGGCCAACATTTTATATAAAAAAACGTATATTTGCGCCATGTTAATGAAAATGAGAAATTTCGCTACGATAGGCATTGTTACCTTAATCTTATTAAGCTCCTGCGGCGACTATAATAAGATCGTCAAGAGCACCGACTACGAATTCAAATACAAGAAATCAATTGAGTATTATGAAGACGGGCAATATGTTCGTGCATCTACCCTTTTGAAAGAGTTGCTCAATATTTACCGCGGCACCAGTAAGGCTGACAAGGTATATTATTATTATGCCAAGAGTGAGTATGGACAGAAGGACTATGTGTTAGCCGGACATTATTTCAAAACCCTTGTGAAGGAGTTTCCAAGAAGTGAATTTGCCGAAGAATCGCAGTTCATGGTGGGTTATTGCTTTTACCTGGATTCACCAAACCCTCGTTTGGACCAGACGGTCACCCAGAATGCCATTGATGCCCTACAGTTATTTATTAACGTGTATCCAAGATCCAACAGATTGGACGAAGCCAACCGTCTTATTATCGAAATGCGAGATAAGCTGGTATATAAATCATATCTAAGCGGAAAACTTTATTACGATCTTAAAAATTACAAGGCAGCGGTAGTTGCACTGACCTCTTCATTAAAAGATTTTCCGGATACCAAATACCGCGAAGAGTTAATGTATATGCTGCTCAAAGCTAAATATTTGTTAGCAACGAACAGTGTTGAAGAAAAAAAGCGTGAAAGGTTGAGTTCTGCATTGGATGAATATTTTACCTTTGTTGACGAATTCCCTGAGAGTAAATACCGTAAGGAAGCAGAAAAATATCATGCTACTACGGCCAAATTGTTAAATTATAAAGAAGATTCTAATTTATAGAAAATATGGATTTTAAGAAAACAAAAGCAGAAATTACTACTATTTCAAGAGACTTAAGAGATTTGGAAAACCGTACAGGCAATATCTATGAATCAGTGATGATTCTGGCGAAACGTTCCAATCAGATAGCCTCTGAGATGAAGGAAGAATTAAGCTCGAAGCTTCAGGAATTTGCTTCCTATACCGATAACCTGGAAGAAGTATTTGAAAATCGTGAACAGATAGAGATCTCAAAATACTACGAACGTCTTCCTAAACCTACCCTGATTGCTTACGAAGAATTCGTACAGGATCAGATTTACCATCGCAACCCTGCAAAGGAAAGCCGAAACAAAGAAGCATAATAGTTGCCTTTATGAGGCTAAAAGGGAAACATATTGTCCTCGGGGTCACCGGAAGTATAGCTGCCTATAAGGCAGCTTATCTTTTAAGGGGCCTGGTGAAAGAAGGCGCGGAGGTACAGGTGGTGATGACCCCTTCAGCCAAAGAATTTATCACATCCGTTACCATGTCGGCATTATCAGGAAAGCCTGTGATATCCGAATTCTTTTCTTCCGACAGCGGGAGCTGGAATTCGCATGTCGATTTGGGACAGTGGGCCGACCTGATGCTCATTGCCCCTGCTACTGCTGCCACATTGGGAAAGATGGCCAATGGTATCTGTGATAATATGCTCATTACAACTTATCTGTCGGCCAAAAGCAAGGTGATGATCGCCCCTGCGATGGATCTTGATATGTTTCGTCACCCGGCCAATACTCGCAACATTGAAATACTTCGTTCCTACGGAAACCTGATTGTCGAGCCTGCTGAAGGGGAACTGGCCAGCGGACTGATGGGCAAAGGACGTATGGAAGAACCTGAGAATATCATTGAAGAAGTGGTGAAGTTCTTTCATCAAAAAAAAAAATTACTGAATAAGCATTTTTTGGTAACGGCAGGGCCTACCTATGAAAAGATAGACCCCGTGCGTTTTATCGGCAACTACTCCTCAGGTAAGATGGGCTATGCCATTGCAGATAAGCTTGCTGAAGAGGGTGCCCGTGTAACCCTGGTATCAGGGCCTGTGGCAATTAAAAATACCCACAAGGATGTTCATGTCATTTGCGTTGAATCGGCCCGGGAAATGCACGAAAAGTGCCTCCAGGTATTTCCTCAAACAAATGGGGCGGTGATGTGTGCCGCGGTAGCTGATTTTACTCCTTCTGCATTCTCAGACTCAAAAATAAAAAGGGAAAAGGATAACCTGGTCATTCAGCTTATGCCGACCAATGACATCGCGGGCGATCTTGGAAAAATGAAAAAGGACCATCAGCTGCTGATAGGTTTTGCTCTTGAGACCAAAGATGAGCTTGCAAATGCCTATTCAAAGCTGGAGAGAAAGAACCTGGATATGATTGTTTTAAATTCATTGAACGATCCCGGGGCAGGCTTCAGTGTCGACACCAATAAAATAACATTGATCGTTAAAGGCAATAAACCGGCTGTTTTTGAGTTAAAATCAAAGGTTGAAGTTGCCAAAGATATTGTCGCTGCCATTGTTGCAGAAATGGACAAGAAAGAGGCCCTTCAGCATTAAGTGATAAGTACAAAATATTGTCGTAACAAGGAATGCACAGAGCATAGCCAGTAGCTGATAATAATTGCAAAATAAGTACGACAATAATTATTGCACAATACTTAATTGACAGTATTAATTTGATATAATTCAACAGATATGAAAAAAGTTTGGCTGCTAGTCATTGTTTGCCTGGTTTCCCAATACCTGGTTGCACAGGAACTGAGATGCAACATCAGCATTTCAGCATCTAAAATTCAAGGAGCCAACAAGAATTTGTTTGAAACCATGCAGTCGGATTTATATGAGTTCATGAACAACCGTAAATGGACGGAGCACCAGTATGCCATGGACGAACGTATTGAATGCAGCTTTTTTATCAATCTGGACGAGCAAATTTCATCTGATGAATTTAAAGGTACCATACAGGTACAGGCACGCCGGCCAGTTTTTAATGCTTCCTATGAGACGGTTTTGCTCAATTTGAAAGACAATGATTTTCAATGTAAATATGTAGAGTTTCAAACCCTGGAATTCAATGAAACTTCCAATAAGGACAACCTGACCAACATACTGGCTTACTATGCCTACATCATTTTAGGGATGGATTATGATTCTTTTTCACCGGAAGGGGGAACTGAATTTTTCCAGAAAGCACAGGCCATCGTGAATAATTCGCAAAATGCACGTGAAAAAGGATGGAAGTCCTTCGAAAGTGAGCGTAACCGTTACTGGCTGGTAGAAAATATTTTGAACAAGTCCTATTCAGGATTCAGGGCCTGCAATTACCAGTACCATCGCCGCGGGCTGGATGTGATGAGCGAAAAAGCTCCTGAAGGAAGGGCTGCCATTGCCGAATCACTTAAATCCATTCAGAAAGTATTCCGTTCACGACCTACTTTATATCTCTTACAGGTATTTTTTGATGCCAAATCGGATGAACTGGTGAATGTATTTTCCAAGTCATTTCCTGACGAAAAGGCCAGAGTATCAGCCATCCTCAATGAATGTGATCCTTCCAATGGCAGCAAGTATGAAAAAATACTCAAATCAGAAGGTCTTTGAGATTTGAATAAACAACTATCTTTATCACCGATTTAATAGTTGTTTATTACCATCGAAGAACGCAAATTTGAAATCATTCTGTGCTGAAATCTCTTTCTATAAAAAACTATGCGCTCATTGACTCACTAAGCATTGGCTTTTGTGAAGATCTGAATATTCTGACCGGGGAAACCGGTGCGGGTAAATCTATTCTTTTGGGAGCCATTGGTCTGCTGATCGGGCAAAGGGCCGATCTGTCGGTGTTGCGCGATAAGATGAAGAAATGTACGGTAGAAGGGGTTTTCGAGGTCAGCAATTATAACCTGGAAGGCTTCTTTGCTGAAAATGAGCTGGACTATGACGAGGTATCCATACTTCGTCGGGAAATAACCCCGCAAGGTAAATCCCGTGCTTTTATCAACGATACGCCCGTTAATGTGAAAGTGCTGCATGATCTTGGAATGAAGCTGATTGATATACATTCGCAGCATCAGAACCTTGAACTGAATGAAAAACATTACCAGTTAAGCCTTGTAGATTTGGTCGCGCGTAATGAGGATTTGTTGAAAAAATATAACTCTTCCTATAAAAAGTACCTTTCTCTTCAGGAAAATCTCAATCAGACCTATATACTGTCGGCACAATCAAAGAAAGACCTCGATTATTACTTGTTCCAGTATAAACAACTCTCTGAGGCCAAACTTGCGGAACATGAACAGGAAGATATGGAGCGGCTGCTGGAAAAGCTGACCCATGCCGGGGAGATAAAATCTATTTTCGGCCAGATAAATCTTGCGTTGGATGAAGATGAGCGTTCTGTAATTGCCGTTATCAAGGAAAACCTTCATAACCTGGGTAAGTTGAAACAAGTATTCCCGGAAGCCGCGCAGCTCTTTGACCGCCTTGAATCGGTGTATATCGAACTGAAGGATATTGCTTCTGAATCGGCGACAATTGCTGAAAAGACGGAGAACGATCCCGATAAGGTGGAACAGATCTCTCAGCGCCTGGATCTGATCTATTCGCTTCAGCAAAAGCACAGGGTGACAACCATCGGCGAATTGTTACAGATACAGGCAGAACTGAATGCCAAGATACAACAGGTAAGCTCTTACGATACAGAGATCGAAAAAATACAGCTGGAAATAGAAGTATTGCTAAAGATACTTCACGATTTGGCCGACGAATTGTTTAAAAACCGCCAGTCAGTAGCTCCTGTTATAGAGAATAAGGTAATCGATGTGCTGCGTAACCTGGCCATTCCCAATGCGGCTTTCAAACTTAAGATTGACAGGCTTCCTCAATTTACCCCTGCTGGCCTGGAAGAAGTAAGTTTTATGTTCTCGGCCAACAAGAGCCAGGATCTGCAGGAAATAGCCAAAGTGGCTTCAGGAGGGGAGATGTCGCGGTTAATGCTGGCCATCAAGACGCTAATTACCGATACCAAGTCGCTGCCTACCATTATTTTTGATGAAATTGATACGGGAGTATCAGGTGAAGCCGCCCTTAAAATGGCTACCATAATCTCGCAGATGGCAAAAACAATGCAGGTGCTTAATATTACCCATCTTCCCCAGATTGCCGCCAAAGGCAAGCACCACTACAAGGTGTATAAGTTTGATCAGGATGAACAGACCTTTACTTCCATCAGAAAACTTACCGATGATGAAAGGGTGGAAGAAATCGCCCAGATGCTCAGCGGAGAGAAGTATTCGCAGACATCGGTTGCTGCTGCAAAAGAACTACTGGAATAGGAGAAGTTCCAAATTCCAAGTTCCAAATTCCAAGGGCGGCTCTGAACTTGCGTAACCTGGAACTTGAAACTTGGAATTTTAAACTTGAAACTCCGTCTACAGCCTGTTCTCGAGTATTTCCTTTATTTCTGCCGGGCCGATATCTGCTTTCTCACCAATCTTGTAGCCACGCCTTTTAAATCGGGAACAAATGGTTTCAATGGTTTCAGCCGGTACTTTGTAATCGGGTAGCCTGGTGGGTATGCCTACAGATTCAAAGAAGTCAATGGTCTTT
>DATGYU010000303.1:0-13922 GCA_035297625.1 Prolixibacteraceae bacterium | reverse complement strand
TCGATCATGAAAAGGCCCTCCTTATTGGTCGTGCCGATATAATCGGGGATACTGTCCGTAAAAGCCTTGTAATCCTTTGTACGGTAGAGCATGACAAGGACCTTGTCGACCGGTTCCTGGCTAAGGGCATCTTTTACATATCCTGCCACGCGAAGGCTGTCAAAGGTGGCCCCGGTGCTGAACGAGAACCTGAAATCCTTGATCGGGTTCTTTTCGTTATTGTCGACCACTGCATCCTTAAAATCCAGGGAATAGGTAGACTCTTTTTTCAGTCCTTCCTGGAATTCAAGAATCAGGGTTTTGCCTTTCATTTTGACCAGTGGCTTTTTCTTCATAGGAGGGGAGATGACCAGCTTTTCGCTGATCTCATCGGAAATGATGAACTCATCAAAGGTAAACCGGAGGCCAGAACCCTTAAAATTGGTACTTCGCAGGGAAGGATCTGTACGAAGTAAAACAGGAGGAATCGTATCTTTCACTCCCCCGGTGGGCATCCCCTGGTTGGCACATGATGTGGTAAATATCAGGTAAAAAAAGCATGCAATGGCCACTAGCCCCGCAAAGCTTCTCAACTTTAATAAGTTCTCATCTCCATTGCCCCTGGAAATCTGTTGCAGATTATCGGTATTGCCAAAAATTATCTTTTTCATAGTCATAAGAATCCTGCAAACTTACTAAATCCTGAAAACATAGGATAATCCCCTCTGTTAATTTATGTTTTATCTAAGACGATTCTTTTTGGGCAAGGCGGAAGGGCACAAAAAAAGTTTAAAGTTTTAGGTTAAAAGTTATTCTAAAGACTTTAAAGCTCTTGAGATGCCAAGCGCCCAACTTTAAACTTTAAATTTTAAACTATAAACTCCACAAAACAACAAAGGAGGAATCTTTTGCCGATTCCTCCTTTGCTTTACGATAAAGGGTATTTCTTATTTCAAAGTACCGTCTTCTGCTTTTTGAATCATTTGCTTGTTGGCAGTGATGTATACTTCCACGCGGCGGTTTTGAGCTCTTCCGGCCTCTGTTGAATTGTCGGCTACCGGTTCGTCAAAAGCCTTGCCCTGGGTGGTTAATCTTTCTTTTGCAACTGCATTGCTTACCAGGAATTTAGATACCGATTCGGCTCTTTCTCTTGATAATTTCTCATTGACTTCACGGGTGCCTTTGTTGTCAGTGTGACCATAAATCGTCACGTCTGTTTCAGGAGTTTCCTTCAGCGTACTGGCAAATTTGAGTAATGCTTCTTTAGAAGAAGCGTTCAGGTCACTTTTTCCGGTAGCAAACAAGATACCGCTGTCGAAAGTAACCTTGATGGCCTGCAGGTTATTGGCATCGGTTACCGTTTCCACTTTTGCACCTTCAATTCTTTCAAGCTCTGCTTTCTGTTTGTCCATCTTGCGGCCAATCATCACACCGGCACCTGCACCAACGGCTCCTCCAACAGCAGCACCGATGGCCGCCCCTTTTCCCTTACCAGCCAATGCGCCGATACCTGCTCCAAGAAGTGCACCACTGGCTCCTCCAATTAGTCCCCCTTTAGTAGAATTTTTTGTGGTCGAACAACTGCTCAGCAGTATGGCACTGCACAATACCAGCGCCATGATTGATTTAAAGCTTTTCATTTTTTTTCTCTAATTAAATTTGTATTAAGAACATATGTTTAGCCCAATAGGGTTATCTCTCATTGCCTTAATGATAGGTTGCCTTGCCTGCATTCAAGCAAGATAACAGATTAATAAATTATGCAGTAAAAAATACCGGCAGCGTGCGGTAGCTCCTTCTCCAAAGTTGATTCATCTCCTCAGATTGAATAATAACCGTAAATATAAACAATATAATTAAGTTAAGGTTCAGGGTGATGTTATCTTTTCATTACCCCGTAGCAAAGGATTTTTACAATGTTATCCACACTCTGTTCCAGGTTTACCTTGCTGTAATCGCCTGCTGCCAGAGGCATTTCCAGTCCTTTGATGGCGGTGGTGATCCCGGTGGCTGCCAGGGTGAGGTCATACACCTCGAAGATGTTTTTGCGCACCCCTTCAATCAAAATACGCTTAATCATTCTGATTTCTTCCTGACGGTGTCTGTTCTTGATGTTTTCGATAAACTCGATGGCAGTGACATCATTTTCCAGGGCATTGTAAAAGTTGGCCATTCCCCTGAAGGTGGTCAGCTTGGTAAGTATATAATCCCTTAATTTATCTACAGGGTCCGTATTGCGGTTGACAACAATTTCCAGCTCTTTGCGCAGCAGATCCACTTCTTTCTGAATAACGGCCTGGAAGAGGTCTTCCTTGCTTGTAAAATAGTAATAAAGCGAACTTTTTCCCTTTCTTACCGCGTTGGCGATATCGTCCAGCGTTGTTTTCTTATACCCGTATTTACTGAATATTTCCTGTGCCGTTTTAAGGATGCTCTCGCGGTTAGCATCTTTTTTATTGGTTCCATTTTCAAGGTTCATCGCCATAATTCCATAGTGTTTTTCAAACAACAAATATAAATTTAATTCCTTAATATGAAGAAACTCATGTTTTTTCAAAATAAAGTATAGAATTTTTCTCCCTTTAGAATTTTATTTTCCTTTTGATAATTCAGCCGATTTTTCCAAAGCGCTTATCTTTTTCTTCTGCCTGACCGGCCTCGTGATCCCCTGTCGGTATTGCGAGAAGAGGGTTTTTCTGATCTTGTCCTTACAGGCTTATGCCCCATTTCTCTCACCAGGCGAAAGTCCAGTTGTTTTTTCTCCAGGTTGGCCCTGACGATCTCTACCATCAGCTCATCCCCCAACTGGTACTTCTGTTGGGTGTGCCTTCCTACCAGGCAATAGTTCTTTTCATCAAATATATAAAAATCATCGTCCAGTGAACTCACCGGAACCAATCCTTCACATTTGTTTTCCAGTTCCACGAAGATTCCCCAGTCAGTTACACCGGAAACAACTCCTTTGAATTCCTCTCCGATTTTGTCCATCATAAACTCTACCTGCTTGTATTTGATGGACGACCTTTCGGCGTTGGCCGCCTTATTTTCCATGTCCGAAGAGTGCTTGCACATATCCTCCCACTTGGCCGCGTTGACAGTTTTTCCTCCCGCCAGGTAACGGTCCAGCAGACGGTGAACCATCACATCGGGATAACGCCTGATAGGAGAAGTGAAATGGGTATAATACTCAAACGATAAGCCGTAATGCCCTATGTTACGCGTCGAATAGACCGCTTTGGCCATGGTACGGATGGCAAGGGTCTCGATCACATTTTGTTCTGTCTTGCCCTTTACATTGTTCATCAAAGCGTTCATGGATCTGGAGATCTGCCCCGGGGTTCCCAGTTGAAGCACGTAGCCAAACTTATGAATAAAGTGGTTAAAGTTGAGTAGTTTATCCGGGTCCGGCTTATCGTGGATGCGGTAAACAAAGGTCTTGGGCGCCTTGTGGTCTTCCGGCTTGCCGATAAATTCTGCCACCCGTTTGTTGGCCAGTAACATGAACTCTTCTACCAACTGGTTGCTTTCCTTGGCTTCTTTAAAATAGACAGAAAGGGGTTTGCCGTTCTCATCCAGGTTGAACTTCACCTCGATGCGTTCAAAGGCAATAGAACCGCTTTTAAAGCGCGCTTCACGCAGTTTAACGGCCAGCCGGTTAAGGGTAAGGACCTCGTCTTTCAGATCTCCCTCGCCCGTTTCAATGATCTGCTGGGCATCCTCATAGGCAAAGCGCTTATCTGAATGGATCACCGTACGGCCAAACCACTGGTGATGGATCTGCGACTCATCGTCCAGTTGAAAGATGGCTGAATAGCACAGCTTGTCCTCATTGGGGCGAAGAGAACACACCCCGTTGGAGAGTTTCTCTGGGAGCATCGGTACCACCCTGTCCACAAGGTAAACGGAGGTGGCCCGCTGATAAGCCTCATCGTCAAGCATGGATCCCGGGTGGACGTAATAAGACACGTCGGCAATGTGAACGCCCACTTCCCACAAGCCGTTATCCAGCTTTCGTACCGAAAGGGCATCATCAAAGTCCTTGGCATCCTTGGGGTCAATGGTAAAGGTGGTAACTCCGCGCACATCCCGTCGGCGACGGATCTCTTCCTCGGGAATCTGGTCCGGTATTTTTTCTGCTGCCTTGGTTACATTATCCGGAAAACGCAGTGGAAGATCAAACTCTGCCAGGATCGCATGCATCTCGGTATTGTTGTCGCCCACATCGCCCAGCACCTCGATCACCTCGCCAAAGGGGTTCTTGGCCCCGGTGGGCCATTCGGTGATACGTGCTATTACTTTTTGCCCGTCCTGGGCGTCCTTTAGCTTTTCATTGGGGACAAACAAATCGAAGGCTGACTTGCCGGAGGGGATCACAAAAGAGAAGTTCCTTGATTTGGATACCGTTCCCACATAGACCGACTTGGCACGTTCCAAAACTTCTACCACTTCTCCTTCAGGGGGCTGTTTTTTACGTATGGCATAGAGCTGTACCCTCACTTTATCGCCGTCCATGGCATGGTTAAGGTTATGCTCTGATACCAGTACCGGCTTTTCCACCTCTTCGGATACCACGTAGGCATAGCCCTGGCGTTGCATATCGACAAAACCGGTTATGGAACCACCCCTGGATTTGAGCCTGTACTTGCCTCGCTGAATCACCTGCAGATGATCGCTATCGGCCAGCTCTTCCAAAGAGACATAAACCAGCTTGGTGATTTCGGGATCTTTAATTAACAGCAGATCTGCTATTTGTTTATAGTTGAATATCCTTTCAGGTTGTTCATTGAAAATATTCAATACTGCATTTTTCAACTTGGGCTTATTGAATATCTCGGCCGTTTGGCCTTTTTTATTTTTTTTATGCTTTGGCATCGGGTAGATGATTTTAATTTCTCGGTAAGGTAGGAAACATTTTTCAATACATGGTTAACCAAACATCAAATTCTAATTAAAGGTCCTGTTATGCTGAATTTGCGCTCTTGGCATTCATAGGTGGCATCGTGGTTACAATTATAAATTACAATTTATCCGTACCTACAACAGCCTGTACAAAAAATAGTTTGAATAAGATGAATTTTATGATCTCTTATTAGGCATAGGGTTTTCGTATCCGTAAATGAAAAGAATGCCAGGCTGCAAAGGTTAATTTTTTGTTTAAGATGATAAGGACGTGTTATAAATCGTCTAATTGGTCAGATTAAGTTTATTTTTAAGAAATGTACCATCGCTTAGCTTCAAATCGCTTTCAATTGTGATAGCTCCTGTGCCTTTGAACTTTAAAACAATCTCACTTACTCCGCCAGAAGTCGATCCATATTCCGTTCCTTTCAATTCGATTTCCATACCCCCTGAAATATCTTTGGAGGAGTAAGTTCCCCAACCACCCATTACTTCGGGTACAATGGTTGAAGGGTAAAGTAATTTGAATTTTACGTTGTAAAGCCCCTCTTTAGTTATGCCAATTATATAATTCGTTTCACTTTTAATTGTTGAATCATAGTTGAATGCCAACAGGTTAAGGCCTCCTGGGGAATCCTTGAAGATATAACCGCTTTCATTATAACCTCCCCAGGTAATAGTCCTGCTCTTAGCGGGAGTCGGCGAGTCGTTGTAATAGTATTCGATCAATGCTTTGCCATATCCAAAACCAGGAAAGGTGATGGGAACATCAATGGTAGCATCATTCAGGGTTGAAGTAAAAGTTTGCTCACCCTTTACGGCATCGTAGATGCTAATCTTCCATCCATAATTGTTTGCCGCTACATAGCCCCAGGGAAAGCTTTTATACCCGTCCAGGAGTTTCATTTTGATTTGTATTTTCCCCACTTTAGGCATTTTCACCGCGAATGCATACATAGTATCCAATTTAATCGTATTGAAATCCATACCAAGGAAATTAATGCCCGTAGCTGTTTTTAAAGGGAATTCCAAGGTGGGTGTAAAATGAAATGTAGATGTCTGATTAAAATTCTTTATGTGTTCATCGAAATTATTCACCACACTCAACAGGATGCCCAACTCCTTGTACTTATTTATCACATTGTCTTTGATATTGTTAAGGTTTAGTTCCCGGGAATGGCTGATAAGGCTGCTTTGAATAATGGTGTCATTGAGTATCCCGTCTTCTTTCATGTCGGTGATCATATCTGCCTGTAATTTGGACACTTCGGCGGTAGAGCGGCTCCCTTGAAGAATAGCAGAAACAGCCAGTAGTACACCGTCTCCTTCACCGGATTTGGCAATGTCAAGCGATTCGGCATCGCCTACCTGCAGACTTTCCATATTGAATATCTTCAGGATTTCATTTTGCGATTGACTTCTGGCCGATTGATAGCTTAGGGATTGGCTAGCCATTAAATACCTTATTCTTTCATATTCCAGATTGGTAAGCACATTGATATTGATCACACTTTTACCCGTAAGGTTAACAAATGCCTTGAGCATAAGCCTTTCATCCGACAAGTCTCCGCTTACTTCATTGTAATAGAAACCATCGGCCACCATTTGCACATAGTCTGAACTTAGCTTTAAGCCTGACAGTTCAAAATGCCCCTTTGCATCTGTATTTACCTGGAAGGTACGGCCGGTAGGCTTAAAATCGGTATCAAGATCATAAATCATCACAGAACTTCCATTGATAAACGGGCCTTTTTGGGCACTGCCCATCACATCATATTCTTTTAATTTTTCTTCCGGAACAGGAACAGGATCTTCTTTACAGGAGAGTAAGAAAAGTGTAAGTGCAAAGGCACATAAAATTATACAGTTTTTCATAGCCTGTCAGTTGATATCGGTTTTTATTAATAGCTATAAGACCTACAACCTGAAGGGTTCATGTAATCAATTGAGCCGATGATTTTATCAGATAAGCCTTTCGTCTTCAGGGGTATAATCCATTGTAAATTTATGATTATTTTTTTAATAACAGGCATTTTTAGATCATAATATTTCAAACTGCTTGCCATATCTGTTATTTTAAAGACCTATCATCGTAGCTTATATCCCACCGTTAAATTGACAAGGTAAGTTGTGTCCTCAATCCATGAGGTATCACTATTGGAACCCCAATTGGCCATTTTATTTAAGTTGAAGTAATAATCAGAGCGCACACCTACCTGCAGCCGCCGGAAATCCAGTTTGATGCCTCCACCTGCGTTAGCCCCATAAGCGTACCTGGGCATTTGATTGATCTCTTCGATGAAACTGAAATCTTTGGTATAGGAGAAAAGATAATCCACCCTGGGCCCGAAACTAATATATGGAATAAATCGCTTGCTGATGGGTAATTTTATCTCCGCCACGGTATTGAATGAAAAGTATTCAAACAAAGCTTTCATTGCCGGAAATACCAGTATATCACCTTCTCCCTTGATATAGGCGATATCACTTCTGTCCCCTTTTTGCAAATACCCTACGTTGGTCGACAGGTTGAAATGGCGGCTGTTCAGATAATCCAACCCGATAAAGGCAGATCTTCCGGTGAGGGTTTTATCCGAGCCAATACGCCGGATGTTTTCTACTGACCATTGAAGATTTGAAATCGAAGGCCCAAACTGCAAGTGAATGACCTGTCCAAATGACAATTGCAGGCTAAAGAAAGTAATGAATAGTAACAGTGATTTTTTGACCATACAAACCGCTTCTCTGGTATAATTCCATTTGATTCAATGAAAACACCAAAGAGGAGAATTGGTTGAGATGATAGAAGAATCTTCTTTGGGTTCTTTTATCAATTATGATGGATGGGACTGCTCACTTTTTTTACGGTGAAATATTCTCCCAGCGAATGAAGACTGTCTTCGAACGGCAGCATTAGTTGCCCTTCATAATCATTTTCAAGGTTGTTTCCCTTGCTTTGTGTAGATTCTTCCCACATGACATATTCATCTTCCATCGAGACATATCGCTCGCTTAAAACGAAAATTTCTTCCTCTGGAAAGTCTTCTAAAAGAATGTCATCGGTTGCTAATTCCTGAAGGTAAGACATTGGAGTTTTGCTGTGGGAAAGCTGATCAGAATTGCCGGTTATTTCATTTTCCGATCTTTCCAATTTTTCATAGCCGGATGAGGTTTTATTTTCCATGACTTATGTTTTGGTTAATCTTTACTCATTCAATTCAAGGAAACCAATTTTTACAACAAATTATGAACCCTTGATCAAATGTTGTAATGAATTAGTGAAAGTTAGTCCAATAAAAGTAATTCAATTTATAAGATTATCAACAAAAAAAAGATATTTTTTTTAATCTACACCACTCAGATTCAACGTAAAAGAGTTTTTTTTGACCTGTTTGGCTTGTCAGTCCATTGTTTCAGAAGAATTGTCCTAACATAAAAAATCTGCTTTAATAAATTCCGCAACATCGGATCTTTTTGCCCTTTGATTGTTTATCTTAGAATAAGATGTGGATCGAACAGAATATATATATTTAAAGTTTCAACTGGACTGATGGATTGAAAGGTTGAAGGATTGAATTACTGATCACTGCCCGATAGTTACCGATCACTCTATATTCCCATTGGATCCAAGGTTATTTCATTAAATCTCAGACTATGAAAAAGCTATTTTTCTTTTTTTCAGTCCTAATCGTGCAAGCCGTGTGGGCCCAGGCGCCTGATCCGGATTTTAACGACAAAATCTCTTTTGCGGATGCGCAAAACTACATCAAATCAGCCAGATTTGTGGAAGCTCCCGGTAATGCCTCCTTTGACCTGATCCACCAGACGCTGAACCTTCAGGTCGACCCGGCGGTAAACTATATTGCCGGATCGGTTGTCTCAACATTTAAAATGCTGAAAGAAAATATCCAGGATATCCATTTTGACCTCTCTTCCGAGCTAAGGGTCGATTCCGTTTATTCTGAAGGAAAGAAGATTGCCTATGAACACTTAAATAACCAGATTTCTATTACATTACCCCAGGCAACCCTTAGCACCCCATTGCATGAAGTGACCATCTATTATCAGGGAGCTCCTCCTCATAATGGCTTTGGATCTTTCATGACCGCTAAGCACGAAGAAACCCCAATCCTGTGGACCCTCTCTGAACCTTACGGTGCGCGCGACTGGTTTCCCTGCAAGGAAAGCCTGTCGGATAAAATTGATTCCATCGATGTGATTGTAACCTGCCCCGGGCAGTACCGGGTGGCAAGCAACGGCCTGCTGGTAGCTGACCAGGTGTCGGGCGATAAACGAACTGCCCACTGGAAACACCGTTATCCTATTGCTACCTATCTTGTGGGCATCGCGGTGACAAACTATCAGTCGTTTTCCAACTTTGTGGATGCTCCCAATGGCAAAAGAATTGAAATACTCAACTATGTATATCCCGAGTATCTTGAAACGGCCAAGGGGAATTCCCAGGAGATCACCTCTGTGATGGATTTCTACAACCACAAACTGATTACCTATCCCTTTGCCAATGAGAAATACGGACATGCCCAGTTTGGATGGGGCGGGGGAATGGAGCACCAGACCATGAGCTTCATGTCGGGGCTGCATTTTGATTTGGTAGCCCACGAGATGGCCCACCAATGGTTTGGCGACTATATCACCCTTGGCAGCTGGCACAATATATGGCTCAACGAAGGTTTCGCCACTTACATGACCGGCCTGGTGTATGAAAACCTCAAGGAAGGCATCTACTGGCCTATTTGGAAAAGTCAGCTGGTATCCAGTATTACCGCTCAGCCCGATGGGTCCGTTTATGTGGCTGACACCACAGATTACAAGCGTGTTTTCAATAGCCGTTTGACTTATTCAAAGGGGGGCTACCTGCTGCACATGCTGCGCTGGGAAATGGGAGATGAGCATTTCTTCCAGGCCCTGAAGGATTACCTGAGCGATCCGGCCCTTGCTTATGGCTATGCCCGTCAGGAAGACCTGGTGCGCCATATGGAACAAGCGGCCGATACATCCTTTACCGAGTTCTTCAACGTTTGGTACTATGGCGAAGGCTACCCGATCTATCATATCAAACAACTGGCGGTCCTGGGCAGCGACGGGGGACAAATGCTCGAGGTGAGCCAGACACCCTCCCATCCGTCGGTCAGCTTTTTTAAAATGCATATCCCTATCCGCGTTTGGAAAGATGGCAAATCCAAAGATCTGAGATTATACAACACGCAGCAAGACCAGAAATTTACAATCTCAACATCAGCAGTCGATTCTATACAGTTTGACCCTGATAAATGGTTGATTGCAAAGGTTGATATGATGGTGGGTACCCATGATATTGCCCGTGAGCCTATTAAAATAATACCCGAAGCCTCTACTCACAGGCTTAGGATTATCCTGCCCGAATACGATGAAAAGGCACAACTGCGCATCGTGGATGTAAGCGGCCGCACCGTCATGCAAATGCCACTTAAGGCAAAAGATTCTCCTGTCGATACAAAAATCCTTCAAAAGGGAATGTACATTGTGGAAATAACTGCGGGAAAGGATAGTAAAAGAGAAAAGATAGTTGTAGGTCCGTAGTTGGGCAATTTTTATTTAACCACAAAGATCACCAAGTAAATTCCACAAAGATCACAGAGAAAAAATCAAAAAGGCAGATGTTTGTCAATATACAATACTTCAATCCGTTCTTTGTGTCCTTTGTGTAATTTTCTCAGTGATCTTTGTGGTTAAACTGTTTCAATCCAACGTTCCATTGATTACTCTTTTTATTCCATCTTTAAGCATGATAACATTGAAGTTCATTAATAACCCTAGCTTAAAGTTGCCAATTTTTAAATATGTTAATGTTTGTGCTAAATGAATATCATTTAATGCATCAACACTTTTCAATTCAACAACCAGCCTGTTTTCTACCAGTAAATCAATCCTGTAGCCACAATCTAATTTTACTTCTTCATAAATTAGGGGCATAGATTTTTCTTTTTCAACCTTTAGTCCCGCTTTTTGTAACTTGTAATACAAACATTCCTTATAAGCACTTTCTAACAAACCTGAACCCAAATGTCTGTGCACTTCAATGGCTATACCAATTACTTTATTGGCCAAATCGTTTTCAATCATTTTGTTTAATGTGTTAGTTTAGAGAAAAATAGTTGATGTAATATTTTGCGCTGACCTTTATTGAATTATACATATAAATATAAACAATATATCCATAATTGAGTCTATTGCAGATATTATTAAATATAACAATTCGCAATAGCAAAAGCCCAATTTGTTTTCCTTTCTTTTTTTCCTAACTTGTTGCCTCAAACTAAACAACCTAAAACACAGCTTTATGACTAAACTATTATCCATTCTTTTGATAAGCTGCATCTGCTTATTTATCAAGCCTGCCCTTGCTCAAACCCCTGAAAAAGATCAGCTTCCTGTTCGCGGGTTTTGCATCTCCGCTCCCAGCAGCGAGCGCGTGGATGAGTTCGTGAAATTCATCAACGAGGAACTTGTTCCCCGTAAGGTAAACGTGATGGTCCTGATGATCCAGTACGATTATGCCTTCGAAAGCCATCCTGAATTAAGGGGAGATTCTCCTTTATCAAAAGATGATGTGAAAAAGATCGTGGCTGCCTGCCGTAAAAACAACATAGAAATCATTCCCCAGGTCAATATGCTGGGTCACCAGTCTTGGGCCGGCACCCTTGGCAATCTCTTAAAGGCCTATCCACAGCTGGATGAGACCCCCCAGGTTAAAATGCCCGAGAAATATGTATGGCCCAATGCCGATGGCCTTTACTGTAAAAGCTATTGCCCGCTGCACCCCGAAGTGCATCCCATCACTTTTAGTGTGATCGATGAAATCTGCGATGCTTTTGAAACCGATGCTTTCCATGCCGGGATGGATGAAGTGTTCTATATTGGCGATGATAAATGTCCCCGTTGCCAGGGAAGAGACAAAGCCGAGTTGTTTGCCGGGGAGGTCAATGCCATCCGCAACCACCTGGCCCTGAAAAACCGCAAGCTTTGGATATGGGGCGACCGCCTGATTGATGGCAAGACTACCGGCATCGGCCTTTGGGAAGGAAGCTATAACAATACCCACCGCGCCATCGACATGATCAGCAAGGATGTGGTGATCTGCGACTGGCACTACGAACGCCCCGACCAGACAGCCGTTTATTTTGCCACCAAAGGGCTGAATGTAATAACCTGCCCGTGGCGTAATCCTGAGAATGCCGTTAAACAGACCCAGGACATGTTCCGCTACCGCGCTTCCGTGACTCCTGAGATGAAAGAACACCTCCTGGGCATGATGCAAACCGTTTGGTCCAGCGCCGACCAGTTCATGGATGAGTTCTACGGCCGTAAAACAGATGCCAAAAAAGACGCCCCTATGGATGCCAAAAAGGGAGTAGAAACTGCCTCCAACTGCTTTAGATCCATGTATAAGGAGATAGAAGCACACCAATAATTTACAATTAGACGATTTGCTATTTACGATTTCCGCTCTGATGAAAACATTAATTGTTAGCGCCCAAATTATACATTGTAAATCGTCTAATCGTAAATACTATGGACAGCACAAAATTGTAAATTGTAAATCGTCTAATTATAAATGTTAAAACGTATTCGCTCCATCGACGTCTTTCGCGCCATCACCATGGTGCTCATGATTTGGGTGAACGACTTCTGGTCACTCAGCGACATTCCTGAATGGCTCGAACATGCCAAAGGGGATCAGGATTTTCTGGGCTTCTCGGATATCATCTTTCCCTGTTTCCTGTTTATTGTCGGGATGTCTGTCCCATATGCCATTCGCAGCCGTATTGAAAAAGGGGAGGGCTATTCCAAAATAGTCATCCATATTGTCATGCGCTCACTGGCCCTTTTGATCATGGGCCTGTTTACCGTCAATATCGACTCTCTGAATGCCGCGGCCAGTGGCTTCAACCGTCAGTTTTTTGAAGTGACCATGGTGGCGGGCTTCTTTTTGATCTGGAATGTATATCCCCGGGTGGAAGACTGGAAACGGCACCTATATCTTGGGCTGCAAGTATTGGGAGTATTGATCCTTTTATTTCTGGCCATCCATTTCAGGGGTGGGGAAGAGGGCACTAAACTCATGCGCCCTCAGTGGTGGGGAATCCTTGGCCTTATTGGCTGGGCTTACCTGTTTACAGCCATCATCTATCTCTTTGCCCGCAAATCGGTGTTGCTGCTAATGGGGTTTTGGGTGCTCTTTACCCTTGTCAATGTTGCCGAGCATGCCGGATGGTTCAGGCTGGGCTTTATTCCCGGCGGGGGCTCTTTGCAGGGCTTTACCTTTGCCGGCATCGCTGCCAGCCTTCTGCTGGATAAGGCTACTACCCCCGAAAAGCAAAGAAAGCTGCCCCTGTACTACTTTGGAATTGGCGTGTTACTGGTAATTTTAGGCTTGCTGCTGCGCCATCATTTTATCATCTCCAAAATTCAGGCAACACCCACCTGGGTATTTTTGTGCAATGGCATCGCCTTTGGCTTTCTGGCCCTGGTGTATTTCCTTGTCGATCTGAAAGGAAAAGTCCACTGGTTTAATGTGATCAAACCGGCCGGAACCAGCACCCTTACCTGCTACCTGGTACCCTATGTCTGGTACAGCGTGGCCGTGTACAGTTTTACACTGCCGCTGTTTTTGAAAACCGGGGCCCTGGGACTCCTCAAATCGTTTATCTATGCCCTCATTGTCGTGGGCATTACCGCCCTGCTGGGAAAAATGAGAATTAAGCTAAAGATATAGAAGCATGTTCGGTTTATTGAGTTACCAGGCCTTTGGGAGGCTATTCCAAAAGTATGAATTGCGAAAAATGCTTCTCTGTGAAAGACAGTGTATGACTCAGTGAACTTTGTGTAATTTACTTTGCGTCCATTTAGATTTGTATAATTATTAACTTTATTTGTTTATAGTTCTTTGGAATAATGTGTATGTTGTTGATTTTCTTTTCTTTTTGCTTCTTTTTCTTTTCTTTGTTTATATAGCAAATGTGTTAATATCATCAACCAGGGCA
>DATGYU010000302.1:0-1999 GCA_035297625.1 Prolixibacteraceae bacterium | reverse complement strand
AGCCGTCGAAGCAATAGCACCTATTCTTGCCCAGCTGGAAACCAATCAAGTATAAACGACGCTGGAAAGTACCCACAGCATGAAATTCGACAAGCTGAATGACCCGCATAATATTATGACCCTGGATGAATACCTGGCCTCCCGAGCCAGGAAAGTGACCAATGAAGGTCTGCTGTCTGCCAACCGCCTTTTACGCGTTGGATTAAACGTGGCCTCTGAAATTTCAGGTGACCGTTTGGGCTATACAGTTAAAAACGGAAAGGTATCAAGCGTTGGCTTTGAGAGCAAACTGCTGGCTTTCGAAATTCCTTTGGAAAAGAAATAATACTATTGAATAATATAGGAAAAGCATAGTAAGCGGATTAAAGTAACGAAAGGTTATTTTAATCCACTTTCCTTTATAATAACTAAAAATGCAATATTTTTAATCCGTTAATGAGCGTTCGAATGATTCCAGAAAAAAATATATAAATGAGCTGTAACATTTAAAAGGGGGTGTTCGTCCTACAGGCAAAATTAAAAAACAAGGACATGAAAACAATTATTTGTACCCTTATTGCAGCAGCGCTTACCACTACCCTGAATGCTCAGCAATCTGCTGATCCTGGCAATGAAAAGAAAGATTTAGTAACAGTTGCCTCTAACGATACCATCGTTGAAACTTCACAGGATGCCGATACTTCCATTATCCGCATTGGCAAGAAAGAGATCCGGGTAATTGATCGGGATAAAAAACATCATGAGGATGGGGGGGACAACTACAAATGGTGTTATGATACCCACAAAAAAGACCGCCAGGGAAAATTCGATGGTCACTGGCATGGCATTGAAATTGGTAGAAACAATTTCGACCAGGCCGATTACAGTTCCTACGATGGCAATGAGTTCATGAGTCTTGTCCCGGGCAAATCAACAGAGGTAAGCATCAACTTCAGCGAACTCAATGTCCCCCTGATACGCTCCTATGTGGGACTGGTAACAGGGATGGGGCTTACTTTCAACAGCTATCGTTTTGAAAATCCGATTACACTGGTTAGAGGTCCCCGGATGGTAGAACCGATAACCCTCGATTATGTCGACCTTTCCAAGAGCAAACTTACGGTATCGTATCTGAAAGTGCCTTTGCTGCTAGAATTCCAGGTACCAGTCAGCGATCACGAAGGTCGTCTGTTTGTCAATGCCGGTTTAGTGGGAGGAATGAAATTAGGCTCCCATACCAAGATCAAACATGGCGATACCAAGGACAAGAACCGCAGCGGCTTCTACCTGAACAACTTTAATTATGCAGCCACTGCCCGTGTAGGCTATAAGGATATAGGAGTTTTCGCCAACTACAGCCTCACCCCTTTGTTTGAAAAAGGCAAAGGCCCTGAACTCACCCCATATACCATCGGCCTAAGCTTTAATTTTGACGAATAATAAAACGCCCCCTCTATAAATTAAACAGCGTGTTCAGAAAACCCCAAAGGAATTTATCAGCCATGATAAGCTCCTTTTTTATTGGAATCAACCAGAAATGTTGTAAGAAAGTACAGAAACCAGTAAACAAGAGGAAAGGAGGCAGAGAAGGGAGAAAGAAAGACGCGGTGAGGGAGAGATGGAGAGAAGGAGTGATAAAGTGAGGGATTGAGGGATTGTTAAGTCGCAATGGGAATGGGTTGATGGTACTTTGGTACTCAACTTGAAACTTGAAACTTGGAATTTGAAACTTTAAACTACTCCTCTACTGCCGTTTGGGAATGATACCCAAGTTACTAAAATAACAGGTCATAAAAATTACCGGAATCCTATTGTTGGACCTGCTTATAGCTTTATAGGGTGTAAAAAGGAAAATGAATCAGAGGAGGCATTGCCCGATTAAAATTTGTTTCCACCGAAATAAAAATATCTATCAAAAAACCTACCCCATTGAAAGTTTTTTGATTGGATCAATTCCTTGCCCCATGATAAGCGACTTGACAGAATGATTGAACCTGGAGTTGGAAATGATTCTGTTTAT
>DATGYU010000301.1:0-5092 GCA_035297625.1 Prolixibacteraceae bacterium | reverse complement strand
ATCAGCATGAGACTAAGGATGTAGATAGGTTTCATTGTAATATTGGTTTTTATGGTTGATAGTATAAAAATATACGATATCTTTTCTTATAAAAATTCGCAGGTCTCACCTTCTCCATCACCCATTATCACGCCCTGCCATCCATACCCATCACTTGTTCTTTCAGGCCCTAAAACAGTTTGAATATAACCAATATTTATGTCATTTCCAAACAATTAAAGGTAAATATTTCATCCGCCGTTGGATTAAATCTGCCATTTCCCAAGAGTATAAAAATATCACATAATCAAATGTTAATAAAACCTGAGCCTTGTGCAGGTGAACCATATGATTTTATTTTTAGCTTTACAAATGCATAATAACCATGATACTCATGAGAACCATCTTCACATTTTTAATCCTTGTTATAAGTCTCACCGTGATGTCACAAAACCCCTACCCCAAAGAGTGGCAAACCATTGATTCACTTGTCAGGTTAAGACAGCCACAATCCGCCCTCCAGCTTATCAACCGCATTTATGATCAGGCCAAAGCTTCCCACCAGGAGGAACAGTTGTTAAAAGCTACCTTGTACAGGCTGAACCTGGAAGGATCATTCATGGAAGACCATTATAAGGTAACCATTGAACGAACCCTTCAGGATCTTCGATGGGCAAAGGCTCCCGTCAAACAAATCCTGCATTCCATCGTGGCCGATCTCTACTGGAAGTATTACCAGGAAAACAATTGGCGAATCCTTGACAGGACTGTTACTGTCAACTTTGAGCAAAACGACCTTTATACCTGGGACCTTAGAAAGATCGTGTCCGCCTGCATGGAACATTATGCTTTATCCCTCACCGATAAAGACCTGCTAAAAAATACGCCCATCTCTTCTTTTGCTGAAATACTGGACAAAAAGGAAGACTCCGAGAAATACCGCCCCACCCTATTTGACTTTTTAGCTTACAGGGCTATTGATTTATATGCTTCATACGAGGCGGGTCTTACCAGGCCCGCCATTACTTTTCTTATCGATGACCCCGCCTACCTAAGTTCACACAACCAGTTTGCGAAATTAAACATTGCTTCCCCCGATTCCTTTTCTTTTGAATGGCAGGCCTTAAAGCTTTACCAGGAAGTGATTGGAATCCACCTTAAAGATGCTGACCCTACCGCCTTGATTGATGCCGACCTGAAAAGACTTTCCTTTGTGCACCAGAAAAGTACCCTCGCCGACAAGGACAGCCTTTACCTGAACGCATTGCACCAACTGGATAATCAATTTAAAGCGTTCTCTTCCGAGTCAGAAATAGCTTATGCTATAGCATCACAGTTGACTGGAGATAATCATGCCATCAGTCCTTATAATGATGAGGAAGCTCCCGCAATCATCCCTGAGGCCAAAAAATGGGACCGGAAAAAAGCAGTAGAGATCTGCCAGGCAGCCATCGACCGTTATCCTGGTACTTTGGGCGCTAAGAATTGCCTGGCCCTGAAAGATATGATCCAGCAGCCCTCTTTGAAGATTACCACCAATGAAGCTGTCATCATTGGCAAACCCTCCCTTGCTCTGGTGAATTATCAGAATATTTCCAGAATATACCTGCGCCTGATAAAAATGGATCCCTATTCCAGGTACTGGGAACATAGAGGCACCAACGAAATCCAACTCGAAGAATACAGGAACATGACTCCTGAAAAGAGCTGGGAACAGCAGCTGCCCAATGATGGCGATTACCGTAATCATTCCGCTGAAATTAGCATCCCTACCATGCCTGCCGGCTACTATGTCCTGCTGGCAAGCACCGACCCCGCGTTCCCTGCCAATAGTGGAACAACCCAGGCAAAGGTAACGGCCAACAATTTATGGGTAAGCAACATCAGCTATCTTACCAAACAGAATAATCAGTTTATGGTGATGCACCGTGAATCAGGCAAGCCTTTGGAAGGTATCAAAGTTCAGATCTTTAATCGTATCTATGTCAAGGCTGAAATGAAGTATGAATTTGAAGACGGTGAGGTTTTGACTACCGATGCCCAAGGAATGGTTACTTTTCCTGCTGCACCCGTAAACACAAGACCTCGTGATTTTTACCTTTTGTTTAAATCCAAGGACGATCAATATATGCCTGAATCCAGCTTCTGGTCCTCTCCCGTATCAGGGAATGAAACCCCAACGAATGTCAAGACCCATTTCTTTACCGACAGGGCTATTTACCGGCCAGGGCAAACGATCTTTTTCAAGGGCATCATGGTGGAGCACAAAGGTAAGGAGGTCAGGATAAAGCCCAATGCAATAACAGAAGTGATATTCTATGACAACAATAACCAGGTCATCTCCAGACAAAACCTCACTACCAATGACTTTGGCACCTTTAATGGAAGTTTCACTGCCCCGCAGGGAGTGTTAAACGGCACCATGTCTATTCGCTGTAATACGGGGGATATCTATATAAATGTGGAAGAATATAAACGCCCAAAATTCGAAGTAAGCTTCCCTCCTGTTGAAGGATTGTATAAACTGGGCCAGATAATTACTGTGAAAGGCAATACCATCACTTTTGCGGGGAGTTCAGTTTCCGGTGCCAAAGTGCATTACAGGGTGGTGCGCAGTACTAATTTTCCCGACCCATGGCTCAACTGGCGCAGGATACGCCGGTCTCCGCAAATGGAGATCTGCAGTGGCGATACCATTACCAATGCGGATGGTACCTTCGAAATCTCTTTTAAGGCCATTCCCGATGAATTATCCAAAGCTGATCCCGAAGTACAGTTCATCTATAAAGTGACTGCTGATGTGGCTGATATCAACGGGGAAAGCCATAGCAGTGAAACCAGCATCCCTGTTGGCAACAAAGCGCTGGTGATAACTACCAATCTTGAAACGGAGGTCAACCTGGAAAAAGAATTCCACTTTTTATTATCAACAGCCAACCTGAACGGTAAACAGGAAGCCGCCTCAGGAACAATTCAACTCTTTGAGCTTAAAAAGCCTGAAAAGGTGCTTTATCCCCGTAAGTGGACCCGTCCCGACCGGTTTACCATGAGCCGCCGTCAGTTTAAAAAGCAATTCCCCGCAGAAGTATATTCCAATGAGGATGACAGCACTACCTGGATCCGTGAAATGGTTTATTCAACCCCTTTCAGCACCCCTACCGATTCCATTATCAAACCAAATAAAGCTATCGAGCCGGGCATTTATAGTTTAGAAATCAAAACAAAAGACGCCTTTGGCGAGGAGGTAACCTATCAAAAACAATTCAACGCTTATGCCACTCAATCAGGTAATACAGCCATAGCCTCCCCCCTTTCCCTTACCTTGCTGACCCCTACGGTGGAACCTGGACAGGAGGCCCTGTTTTTAATCGCTACACCCATTAAAAAAGCCGTGGTAATGTACGAGGTAATCCAGCAAGAAAAGGTGCTCAGCCGCGTCTTTTTGACCATGAACAAGGAGCAAAAGCTGATCCGCATTCCAGTAACAGAAGAACACAGGGGTAACTTCTCCATTCAGCTAACCATGGTTAATAACAACCACTATTTTACCCAAAGTAAGTTGATAACAGTTCCCTATACCAATAAAAAGCTGGATATCCGCTTTTCAACCTTCCGCAACAAGCTGCTGCCAGGGCAGGAAGAGGAATGGCAGTTAACGATTACAGGGCCTAAAGGGGAAAAGGCAGCTGCCGAAATGCTTGCCTCCATGTACGATGCCTCCCTGGATGCCTTTACGCCCCACAACTGGTGGTTCACCATCTATGACAGCTATAGCAGAGCATGGCCATGGAACAGTAACAGATGTTTTGATACCAGGTACAGCTACCAGTTTAATTATGAAGATGTATTTTTCCCTGTCTCTTACCGTGAGTATGACCATCTGAAAGGGTTTGACTATTCTGATGACGGAATTATGGTTCAGGAAGAGTCAATGTCAATGTCTGTATCAAATGCAAATATTGGAGCAAGCGATGTTATGACTTCCAATAGTCCACAACGCAAAGTAGAAGTTACCACTGTAAGCAATGTGGAAATTACACCACTAAAAAGCAGTATAAAATTCACGCCCCCGGTAATTAAAGCAAATGAGGAAGTTTCAGATACAGTCATTTCGAAACCGGCAGCAGCTACTGCTATCCAGATCCGCCAGAACTTCAACGAAACGGCCTTTTTCTACCCACAGCTTACGACCAATGAAAAGGGGGAAATTGTTATCAAATTTAAGGCCCCTGAAGCCCTTACCCGCTGGAAGTTCATGGGACTGGCCCATACCAAAGACCTACAGTACGGGGAGATTGAAAAGACGCTGATCACCCAGAAAGACCTGATGATCTTCACCAATGCTTCTCGTTTTATGCGGGAAGGTGACCACATGGATTTTTCTGCCAAGATCTCCAATATCAGCAATCATGAGTTGTCGGGCACTGCCGAACTGCATTTCTTTGATGCCCTGACCATGCAGCCTATCGATTCTATCCTGGGGCTGACCAATACCACTGTTCAATTCACGGCAGCCAACGGGGGAAGCGCCCCTGTCAGCTGGAAAATCAGCATCCCCGAAGGACTGCAAGCCATCACCTACCGCATTACCGCCACGGCGGGCACTTTCAGCGATGGTGAAGAAGCGGCCATACCAGTGCTTTCCAACCGAATGCTGGTTACCGAATCGATGCCACTGCCGGTAAAAGGCAACCAAACCAAGGAGTTTACCTTTGCCAAACTGGTCAATTCCAATTCCATCAGTTCAACGCTTCGAAGCTATAGGCTTTCCCTGGAATATACCTCCAACCCGGCCTGGTATGCCGTTCAGGCACTACCCTATCTGATGGAATTTCCCCATGAATGTGCCGAGCAGCTTTTCAGCCGTTACTATGCCAACAGCCTGGCTTCCCATATTGCCAACAGCGATCCGAAGATCAAAAGGGTGTTCGACAGCTGGAAAAATAGTTCGCCCAATACCCTGAAATCCAATCTTGAAAAGAACGAAGAATTAAAATCTGTTCTTCTGCAGGAAAGCCCCTGGGTCAGGGAAGCTGCCAGTGAAACAGAACGCCGCCAACGCATTGCCTTGCTTTTCGACCTAAATAAATTGGCCTCCGAGCAAAGCGCTGCC
>DATGYU010000300.1:0-14110 GCA_035297625.1 Prolixibacteraceae bacterium | reverse complement strand
CTGCCCCCGCTGTTGATTAGTTGGGCAAACTTCATTTTCTGTTCATTATCAAAGGCAGGGTCAGAGAGCAACTCCGAAAAGCCAATAATGCTGTTCAGCGGTGAGCGTAACTCATGGGACATGTTGGCCAAAAAGGCCGATTTGAGTCTTTCCGATTCTTCTGCCTTTTCCTTTGCAGCAATGAGTTCCAGCTCATAACGTTTTTGCTCGGTAATATCTTTTGCCACAGAAATAATCTTGCGGATATTGCCATCCAGCCCGTAAATAGTGGTCCGGTTCCATTCACAGATAATAATCTGGCCGTCTTTTCTTCTAAACTCTTTGATAATAGGTGTATTGCCCAGGTTATTTAATTCCTCCTGAATGTTAAAATTTATTTCAGGATTACGTATGTCGGGTTTAAAGAATTGGGTTACATTTTGATTGGTAACTTCCTCTTTGGTCCATCCAAAGGTTTTTTCTGCTGCCTGGTTCCAGAATAAAATTGTGCCTTCCAGACTCCAGAATATCGCTGGATAGGGAGAATATTCAAATAGAGTGCGATAGTCCTTTTCCCGCTTTCGGATATTTTCCTCCAGGATGGTATGTTCATGGATATCCAGGCAATGGCCAAGGTACCCGGTAAACTCTCCTTTGGTATTGTAGGTGGGAGTACCGTTGTCCTGTATCCAGCGATATTCACCGCTGTGATGACGCACACGGTATTTCATGGCGAATTTTTTCAAATGTTCAGAGGCTTCCAAAAAAGTACTTATACAAGCCTGTAAGTCATCTGGATGGATATCATCTGTCCATCCATCGTTTAACTCCTGTTCCAGGGTCTTCCCGGTAAAATCAAGCCAGGTCTGATTGACGTAAGTACATTTGTTATCCGTTCCGGTCCTCCATATCAATGCCTCCCCTGAATTGGCAAGGGTGCGGTAATGACTTTCACTCTCGTGTAAGGCTTCTTTTATTCGCCTGCATTCAGAAATGTAATTATCCAATGGTCTGATAATCAAAAAATACAACAAAGGTGTCAACAATATCAATAGCAGGATGGTATCCAGTTGATTTTTAAGAAAAGCGGGCTGCAGAGGTAACAATTTCAATGCTGCCATAATGAGTATTTCACTCATGGCTATGACAATCAGGATGGCAAACATGCGTCTGGCGGGTAATTTTATGATACTTGCAGGCTCTCCAGGTTTATTATTGTTTAACCCCATACATTATCAGTTTTAAATAATACTCAATGTTCGATATTCAGCAATAAGCATGGCAAATGCTTTTGTTCAATTATCTAAGCCCTACAAAATGCTTACCAGTGTGATGCTAATGACAGCCAGTAAAATATTTGCGCTGTTAATTTAATCAATAATTGTTATGATGCAAACAAAGGCCAAAAATAGAAACAGGGTTAAGACCTAAAGGTTCATGTATTAAATTCCAGTATTTAAGTGTCAAAATCCGGGGTGGGTGTACTGTGGATAATTGGGAAATAGCTTCCACATTCTTACTTTAAAATCTAAAATCGTTGAGCCTTACTTTAAACATTTTAATAGTGGATGATTTGGCATCTTGAATGCCGGTTTAATGATAATCCTCTTATAAAGCGACATTCAGTTTTACAAGAGGATTATGGAATAGCCAGAAATGAAAAATCAGTAGCATTCGTTTGAAGGTCTATCATCTTTAGTTTCCCTGCTCAGTTATGTATAGAGCAAATTATACGATTGTAAATTCCATTAAGGTTTTCAGCATTCTTTATTATTCAAAGAGTGATTCATCGAGGTTGCAGTTAAAGTTGGCTGCGATGGCACGTATCTGGACATCGCTCAATGTTTGCCTTGCCCCTCCGGCGGCCATTACCCTAAGGCATATATCAGCCGCTTTTTCTGCCACATCAATGCGTCCGAAAGCTTCATCCAGGTTACGCCCGCAGCCGCAGATGCCATGAAACTGCCACACGGCCAGGTTGCGCCGGGCCATAGCTTCAGCAGTAGCTTTTCCCAGGTCCATACTGCCGGCCATTACCCATGGCAAAAATTCTATGCCCTGAGGAAATACCACCACACATTCGGCATGGCTTTGCCAAAGCAGTTGGCTAAGGCTTTTGGTATCCAGATTGGCCACCGCATACGTTAAAGCAATGATACTGTTTGGATGGGTATGGATAAAAGCAAACGACTGGTTATGCGTCTTTTCCTTGATCCGGCAATGCGACAGCAGGTGAGAGGGCAGCTCTGAGGTGGGCGCTCCTATGGGTTCATAACCCCAGAGCAGTTGCCAGGATTCTCCTTTGTCGTCGATTTCAATGACTCCTACATTCTTTTCGGGGAAAACTTCAATGTTGCGTAAAAACCTGCCGGTTCCGGTAACAAGGAACCGCTCGCCGGCAATCTCAGGCATGGATATGGGAAGCTTTACAGGTTCACTCTTCGCTTGTAAATTATTAAAACAGGCATAATTCTCTGAGTTAAGGCGAAGGCTGATATTTCCTCCGTTAGATTCTGCCCAGCCGCGGCGGGCCATATCGCCGCTGGTCTTTTTTATCTCGTCAATTAGCTTTTGCATAGGGAAAAGAGTTTAAAGTTTCAAATTTCAAGTTTAAAGTACTTGTATTCCTGCTTGAGATCCTTTGTTCAGTTTGTTACAATCAATTTACTGGTATAACTATTTTCATCTTTTATAAAATGCAGAAAATAAGTGCCTGGTGCAAGGCCATCAATCATCAGCTGGTCGGGCAGATGATCTTTCAGTTGAAAACTACGGACATTTTGCCCTAACATATTTGTTAATTGAATTTGCCGGTAATTCCCCTTTTGGCCGTCAGGGTACCTGATGTTAAGCACCTGCGATGTCAAAGGATTGGGATAGATTAAAATAGACTGTTTCATATTTTGCTCAGGCAGCAAAGCCGAGGTAGGCAGAAATACTTTGGCTTCTTTGGCTACATCCTTGAAGTTTTGAACGATGTATTGACCATGAACAGTTAAATCGGCATCCGTTGTATAACCTTTGGTATAATCGGCTACAATATCATAATAGGTTTCCGTAGGATTGCTGTTCCATGCCCAAAACAGCCAGCCAATGCCTTGCCGGTTACATTCCGAGATAATTTTCTTGGGATCATACAGTGTAAAATTGTCCGGAGCGCCGGTCCAGCCAAACTCACCAACGATAACCGGTAGCTTTTTGGTAACAAACTGTGGAAGGTAATCCTCGATGTAATACTGCCAGCTGGCCTTGGTCTTTTCTTTGGTCATCCAGTTCCCATAAAAATGAATGGCAAAAAGGATATTGTGTTCAGTATCAAAATTTAGCAGTTCCTGCCCATAGTTAATCAGGGTGGTTGGATTCTGTCCACAACCTCCGGCATCAATTAAAATGGTATTTTTTATCCCGGCAGCCCTCATGGCAGTAATGGCCTGTTTATAACTGTCGCGCCAAACGCTGGAAGTGGGTCCCCACTCGTTGGCAACATTTACAATCAGGTATTTCTCATAGTCTTTACACAACTTCACCAAATTAGCCGTGCACCAGTAATCCACACATTTCTTCAGGTTCTTGGTTGCCCCGGAAGTATCATAGGTATCGCCACAGGTCACGTCATGAAACTCCAGGATAGGGATGATTTTATTGTCGACACAGGCCTTTACACAGGCTCTTTGTTTTAAATAACTGCTTTGCCACGACCATAGGTTTTCTGAGCTGTTAGTAACCGATATGATACGGGCACAGTTCGCTCCTGCCTTTTTCATATTGGGAAAAGACTTCATAGCATTGGCTTCTGATTGCCAGAATACAGCCGTATTGGCTCCTATGGGTATAAACTCATTTCCCGAGGCATCATACAGCTTGCCGTCCAGGACAAAAAACCCGGCACTGGTATTGTAATCAGGTCTTGCAACTTGTGCTTTGCTTATTTCTGACATTGAAAAAAGCATCATTAAAAGCAGGTAAAACAGATAAAACTTCTTCATTGATAATTATTTAATTATTTTCCAAACACGGCAATCTCATTGCCGCTCGTATGACGAACAGTGAGCAATCCTCCCTTATTCAGGGTTTTCCAGCTCCATCCTTCCTTTGTCGATGAATCTGTTTCAGGGATGGATGTATTGTTTACAAAAACAGATTCAGGTTTTGTCGTTATTCGTATAACTTCCATTGAGTTAGCATCGAATGTGCGGTAATGGATTAAAGTGCTGTTTACTTTCTCTTTCGGTACATTTCCTCCGTAAAACTTATTGATCGAAGGGGCATATTCCATGTGCTGAATAATGGAAGTGGAACTAAGCAGATGTGTCTGATCTGAAGGGGCTAATTCCGGATCAAAAGCCATGGCCCTAAGAAAATGCCGGATGTAATCGCCATAACCATCTGTCATCCATACTTCATCGCGTGGATAGCAATTCTTTCCATCGTTATCAACCATGTAAGTGGCCCAGTTAAGCTGCCGTACCGCATTCTGAACCATGGACCGGTCACCTGAAAGGGCAGCATACTGTAAATCGGCGGAGGCCTGCCTGGAGCTGTGACTGTTGCCAGGAACCCGGTAAGCAGTTTGCTCATTGACAACCGTTACCCCATATTTTTTCCATTCCTTATTGCCAAGGGTGGTATAGACCCAATTGAAAATTCCTTTTACTTCTTCCTTCCAGTTGGGAAAATACTTAGGGTGATTCATCATAAACTGGGCAAAAGTGACTGCATTGATCTGGGTATCGCTCCATCCGGGCACATCTTCAAAGAAAGGTCCCCATTTGTTGGTTTTGAGGGGATATGTTTTCATCCAGCGAAGCAGCATATCCAGACTTTTCTGGTAGTTGGCTGTATCACCCGCTTTTAATTCAATCAGGTTGATGAATAGTTCCATGGTGCCCGACCAGTTGGAGGTATAACTGCTTAACTGTTCCGCTTCTCCACTGCCTGAGTTGCTTTTCAACTGACCTATTTCCCCTGTGACAGCATTCACTTTAAAAGGAAGCGGCGAATTATTTTCATCTCCTTCTTTCAGGTGTTGGGCCAGCGTATTGGCAATGTTGACCGCGGCATCCAAATAACGCTTATCGGTAATATTGGGATAAAGGGAAGTAGTGGTCATCTTATACAGTTTGACCAGTTCAAAGCCAAAGGAGCCAGCCTTGTCGGGCTGTGTAAAATCTTTGCCAATGACCATGTCGCCATCATAAATCCCTGAATAGATAAGGGTGTTGTAAGGGTAGGGGATATTGGGCCATGCAGCTTCCGCAGGCGAAAGAGAATGGGTGAGGTAATAATCGGCAATGAATTTCATTTCTTCTTTTACCATCTCGTTTCCTGAATAAGCATACAATAAATTCCATGACGAAAGTGCCATGGCAAATTGATCGCCTCCTATACCCCGCCGGTCGTTAAAATCATCCCGCCAAACCTGATGGTTCATGTAATAAGGCAACCCATTTTTATCCTTGCGCATGGTATCCCAGAAATTCCATACCCTGCCAATCACATAGTCGTATGATTTGCCCAAGTCGGTGGAATACCATGGCAAAATACTTTGATCCTGCGCATTCAGATGAATGGGATGATACAACAACTTCTCACTGATCACAGTTTCTTTTACTGATATCTGGGCAGATGTAAATCCAGGCTGCATCAAAATGACTAACCCGAAAAGAAAAATACAGGTTAAATAGCTGAGTGTCGACTGATGTTTCATTCCTTAGGATTATTGAATGTTGATAATTGTTACCTTTAGCAATACGCTTTAAATTGCCGCAGCATATAGAACATGGCACGCCCTGAAAACGGATGAATAATGCCAATCACTTTATTCCGGCTTTCTTATTTTATGGTAATCTTTTCTGCATTCTGCTGCCTGACTTTTGCACTTTCAAGGTCCGTCAGCTTTTTACCCATGTAGGTCAGGTTCTCTATTTTTACTTCGGATACATTTTTTTCTTTGTCGAATCCATGGAACACGGAAAAAGGAAGCAATCCCCCAACAACCTGAATGTCCTTGAAAACAATATTGCTTACCTGGCCACGGAATTTGCTGTGGTAGCTTTCCGTACCTTCCGGAATATGCTGCACCCCGTCCCAGGCGCCCCACAGGTAATATTTTTTGGTAAACTCAGGATCTAGGTTACCATCAGGGCCCCACTGCGAATAGAAAATGGCTACATCAAACAGCTTTTGCCGGCTGTCTTCCACCCGGATATTTTCAAAAGTGATATCATGCACATGGGCCTGCCCGGCATTGTGAATACTCATGGTGGCCCCGTCTTCCACATGAATCACGTCAATGTTTTCAAAACGGATGTTTCTCACTTCGTCTGAATAAAGCTCAAAGCCTATCTCAATGCCATTGCCCCAGATGGAATTCCAGAACGTACAGTTTTTCACCAGGATATTATCCGTTAGCTGGTTTCCCGGATAGTCACCCTGTGATTTAATGGCCACGCAATCATCCTTGGTGTGGGCAAAAACATTGTCCACCACCACATTGGTACAGCGGCAAATGTCCATCCCGTCATCACTGCCACTTTCACTCACGATATGGATGTCTTTAATTTCAGCTTTGTTGCAATGGAACATGGCTACCTGCCAGGTAGTGCCATTATGAAGGGTGATGCCTTCAATCGTGATATTTTCGCAATCGCGCAAATCTATAAACCGGTTTTTGCACGTTGGGTCTGTTTTGTTGAACGATCCGTCCAATAGGCCTCTGCCGCATATGCGGATATTCTTTTTGCCCTTGGCGAAGATGTACCCTTGGACAACAGCTCCTCCTTCAATATAGACCGTCTGGTTATCCTGAAGTTCCAGCTTCACATCCTTGTAAAGCTTCCTCCCTTCAAACCAAATTACATTCTTATCAGACTTTAAAGGTCTGTTGGTTTCAGGCTTGCCTCCAAAGACAAAAAGCGGCTGCTGGCGAATACGCCCATTCAGCTCCACGCTGAGATTTTCCGGCTTGTCCATTGTAAAGCTGAAAGAATTATCGCCGGTATACTGTGCTTTCAATCCTGTTCGAAGGGGGCGTATATCCACCCAGCGAACATCATACATGGTGTTTACCTCTACTTTTGCCTCTCCCTTAAAATCAAACACGGCATACGAAGCAATGGGGGTATCAAACACCGGCACCATGGTGCCGTTTACCTTTACCTGGTAAAAATGTGTGGAGGCAAAACCCTCAGGGGCCTGCCAGGTAGTTACCTGTGCCCATGCGCCAAAGCTTATAAGCAAAAAAAAGATGAGAATGCTGTTTTTCATATGTATAATTTTTTATTTCTAAACACCTAGACACATAGATCACATAGATTTAAATGTTAATTTAAAATCATGCATTTCACTTGTATCTTTATGATTGTAGTTTTATTTCTCTATGTGATCTATGTGTCTATGTGTTTATTTTGTTTATAATCTGCGAATCCAAATATTCCTGTAGCTCACTTCATTCTGATGGTTTTGAAGCATCAGGGGAAGTTCAGGATCTGTAACCGGTGTCTTTTCATTGCCTGCCCATGACGGGCCTTTGCTCTCCACATGGTTCTGGATCAGCACCCCGTTATGAAATACGGTAAAATAGCCTGCACTCATTTTTGAGCCGTCAGCATTAAAGCGCGGTGCGGTAAAGATGATATCGTACACCTGCCATTTGCCCGGCTTTAGCGAAGCATTTACAAGTGGAGCATACTGGCGGTAAACAGCTCCTGCCTGCTGGTCATAGTTGGTAGTGTTGATATACGAATTGAGCACCTGCAGTTCATATTTCCCCATCAGGTAGATGCCCGAATTGCCGCATTCCTGGCCCTTTTTACCAGCCCTGACATCCTTTTTAGGAGTCTTCCATTCAATGTGCAGCTGGCAGTCTCCAAACTTTTCTTTGGTCTGAATATTGGGTGTACCGGGTATGACGGTAAACTTTCGGCCCTTAACCTTCCAGGGAGCCGCTGTTCCATCCAGATCCGAAACCGTGGAGCCTTCCACGATGCTTTCAAACTTGTCCAGGGAGCCCTTATCAAATAAAACAATGGCATCTGAAGGTGCTTTGCCATGACTGGCAGGTTGTATTACTTTGGGTTCAGCCAATGGCTTTTCGGCTTGCTGGCAATAAACGGCTGCCTGTAAAAGAAGAAGCAATGCCAATAGCCCGGCTTTCCTATAAAATATTCTTGTTATCTTACCTGTCATCGCGTTGGTGGATTTGATATTTTTCTCTTGTCTTCTTATTGAATGATCATCTTTTCGCATAAATGCCTGTCGCCATCTGTTGCCTTGACAAGGTAAACTCCTTTTGGCAAATTGGCAGTATTCACTACCAGTTGATCCTTTGCCAGGTTGTTTTGATAGACTGATTTTCCAGACAAATCCGTTAGGCTGACTTTGATCTTGCCGCTGAAGGTGTCGGGGTTAAAGGCAATGGTTACTGACTTAGAGGCAGGATTGGGATAAATGTGCATACCTGTCTGCCCGGTTGGCAAACTAGTCTCCGTGGCCGTGATGATAAAATCACCGGCATTGATCACATACGCGCTTTTAAACTGAATCTTGTTCCATGCGCACAAATCGCGTTTGGCACCTGTTTGGTTGTCGGTATAATTGTCCGAAAACCAGGGCAGGCAATACAGCCACGGGGCATAGGTGGGATCACTGAATGTTTTTTCCATGTTGGGCAATCCTTCCGATTCACAAAGAGCGATCATCTTCGATGGGGCAATGGCCTTCATCATGTTCCAGGCATCCCGGTAAGTTTTACCCGTTCCTGCAAAAGTTCCGCGAACAGCAGGGTCATAGTCATAAAGGTCTATGCCTGTGATATCACAAAAAGCATCGCCGGGATAAAACAGTTTGCGACGTGCAAATTCCGAAGTCTGGTAAGGAGGCCAGCTGCCGCCATTGCAGGATACCCCGGGATTGTATACCCATATCAAATTATGGATGCCATGGTAATTGATGATCCTGTCCTGGAGGATTTTGTACAGTTTGGCCGTCTTGGTGGGGTCTGTTGTGCAGGTCCACCAGAACCATCCGCCGTCAATCTCGTGCAGCGGCCGGAAGATAATGGGAATCGCGACTCCCTTGTCATCCACTATCTTTTTTAAGAAATTGACCACATGATAATCAATATCCTCAATCATGGCATCATATAAAGCGGTACCCGGGGTAACCATATCGGTCCATTGCTGGGAGGTCATCATCTGGCTGTTGCCGGCGGCATCCTTTCCCCAGGCATCACGGGTATAGGCACCGTTTACCTTGCTTGAGGGCATCTGCCAGTGCCAGTTCACCTGCAGGATCTGCCCGCGTTTATGGGCTGCCTTAAATCCTGCGATATTCTGGTTCCAGGTGTTAATCCAGTTCTGATCGGTCCGGCTCCTGTACCAGCTGTTCATGTCCTGGCCCCAGATGGCGGGTGTCTTTCCAGAGCAGTTTTCCACATTGTCATTGCCCCCAAACTGGGTTTCTGTCCAGCAGCCGGTAAGCATCTTCTGCCCGTAAACCGACTTCAGGTAATTCCACAGGTTGACAGTTTCCCGGGTAGCCTTTGGATCCAGCAAAAGAGCAGGGTCCACCTCCTTGTAGGTGGCTGTAATTTCAACCGGGCCTTCCGGCATGACCAGGGTGGTTTGTGAAAGGTTCGCATTGGCCAGGCCGGCAAAGCCTGTCCATTTATCAAATATCTTGCCCGCCGGGGCTGCATCGGCCCTTACCGTAACGATTGAACCGGTGTTGAAAGATCCGCTGCCGCTGCCATTGTGAACGGTCAGCTGATACAACACACATGCATTGGTAGTTACCGATGCCGGTGTACTGGCAACAGAAATATTGCCTGCCTGATCCTTGGCCTTGATGGTGATATTGGCATAATCGGTGTTGCAGGTAAGATTATTAACCTGCAATGAGGTGGTGGCAGTTGACCCTTTTAATGTATTTCCAAAATAGATATCATAGCCTGTTACCCCCACATTATCGGTGGCAGCATCCCATGACAATAAAAAGGAAGTCTGGGTGATGTTCGAGAAGTTTATGTTTTTAGGTGCCGTGGGAGAAGAGGCATCATTGTCGCCAATAACAATATAATCGATGTTGGTCCATCCCCAGCCTTTTGTGATGGTAATGGTGTTGCTTCCCTCTTTCAGGCTGATATTGCCCGCATTCAGATCCTGCCATGTGGCGGAAGTGCCCGTAAAAGTAGTGTAAACGGCCGCTGCCCCGTTGATTGAAATATCCTGTGCTTTTTCGCAGGCTCCGCAGGTATTGAGAAAACGAATGGTAAGCGGATAGATAGCCGTTGCAGGCACAGTCACCGTAAAGGTGATTTTATCTCCTGTGGCATCAAAGCTTCCCCCATCCATATATCCCGTGCCGGAATAGCCGGCAATGGATTTGGCGATCAAAACTCCTGTCAGGACAGCATCTTCTGCCTCATATTTTACAGGAGCAGCCACCGTTGGATTACACCAGGCTGTCATTGGAAATACTGACAGAAATACCAACAGAGAGAGAAAGAGTACAGCCACTGATGGAAGGCTTTTTTTAAGTCCATAAAAGAACTTTAAAGGATTTAATTTAGCTGAAGTCATTATTAATTAGGATTTGATTTAACACTTTAAATGTCCATCGGTTGTATTAGCGGAATCTTACCTCTACCTGGTTATTGCTTCCCTGTCCCTTTACCACCGCATAGCGCGACTGATTCACCTGGTCCACTGTCACCTGCACTTCTTTCTCGTTGATAAGGGCAGTGGCTGTGGCGGTTTTCTGCGGAAAAGGTACCCTTAAGGTAAACCGATCAAACTTGCCGGAAGTGGTAATATTCACCTGCCGGTTTTTGCGGTCAAAGGCATACTGATAACTTACCTGGCTGCCATCGCCCCCGTAGCCTATGGTGACGGATGTTTTGTCAATTTCGGTAAAATACCAACGGGGCGAAATTTCAACCTCCTTGAACAGGATGCTTTTATCCACTACCCCTGCCAGTCCTTCCACCAGTGCGCTCACAAAAGCGGCCTGTCCCCACTGGTCAGGAATGGCTTCCTTTTGGGCAGTCCCGTCCGTATTGACACAGCCGGGCAGGTTACGGTTGTTTTTACCCATGATCTGGTCCATGACTTTCAGCTGCTCCACGGCATAGTCTTCAAAGCCATTTTGAAAAGCCGCCTTGGCCAGCTCTCCGCCTACCAAAGGTAAAACAGCCCCGTTCATGTATTCCCCTAAAGGATAGTTGCCAAAATGAGGATTTATGGGCGGATATATGCCAAACCAAGGGGCCAGGGATTCACTTTTGGTCTTCTCGCCAATCTCCTGGTAAGTTTTGATAATGGAAGCGGTCATCTCACGGGTAGGCGCCCCACGGTTGATGGAATAGGTATTGGAAAGGCCGATGGAATTGATCGGGTCCGTTTTAATATGGGAAGGTACCGGCTGTTCGGGGATAAAATGAGCATAGAACTTGCCGTTCCAGCAAACAGTATTCAGTCTTTGGCGAAAAAGATCGCCTTGCAGATCCCATTCTTTGGCAACGGCCGGTTGTCCGGTGGCCTCAAACAACATGGACAGCTGCCGGCAGGCCTGGTACATGCCGCTGTTATCACCGTGCATGATGCCTTTAGGGGTTTGCAGCGTGTTGCCAATATGACCCAGCAGGCGGTCTACTCCTTTCAGCGAATCGGGCTGAGAGGTAAAGTCCCAGGTGTCGATCGAATAAGGACGCTTTACCAAAAGGTACTTATCCGACCAGCGGAGCGGATCGGTCATCTCGTATTTCATGCCCTTGACAAGGGTGGGGATCCATTTTTGAAGGTAAGCCTTGTCACCCGAAGTCTGCCAGTAAGTATACACCCCTTCGACCAGCAGGTATTCCACATCGGCTTCGATGGGCATGCGGAAAAAGAAGTTCTGGTTTTCCACATCCACAAAATAAAACTCCTTGTCGAAGCAGTTGGTAAAAAACAACTGGCCTACGTTATGGTCTTTGTACGATTCCCAGTAATCAAAATACATCCCCTTAGGCGTTTGTCTTCCCATGTAAAAGTCGAGATAGCTGCCCATGTCCTTTTCCCAGTACTTATAGGCTTTCATGGTGTGGATATGATCGCGTACCCAGGAAACGAACATGGTGCGCTGCTTGCCGTCCAGGGTGACGGTTTGAACATGCTTATCGGAAAGTGTGGATTTTAAATCGTTGAGCAGTTTGCCATAGATGCCCGAATCATCGCCAAAGGTAGTTTGTGCTTTTACTTGCCAGGTAGCGGCAAGAAACAGCACAAAAAATGCCAGCCCGAAGATAGCCAGTTTTTTCATGTCAGGTTGTGTTAGTTAGTTACCCTTCAAAAGTAGTAAATCTAAGCAGAGAAACAATAAAAAAGCTAATGGCAGGGAAGAGATCGTAAGTCTTCAAAATAAAGAATCTTCAATAATAAATATCCAATATCCAGGGAAGAAAATATAAAGCACCGGTTGGATTTTGGATATTCGTTATTGGATATTGATCATTGGATATTTCTTTTTGTTTTTCAGCCTGCGTTTTTTCCCATTTCATCGCTGATAGGCTCTAACACCAAATTTACTTTCTCTAAGGTTTCTGTAACCTTTCTGTAAGGTTTCCGTAATAAATATTACAGAAAACTTATTATTACTTTATTGAAACCTTAGAAAAAACATTAAAGATCATGGGAAGAATTGCAAATGTTACCAATGGGGCAGTATCCGGGAAGGTGGGCCCGGTGGTGTATTACGAGATGAAGGGAAAAGCCTATGTGCGTGCGGCCATGATGCCCAGAGCCAAAGGCTCATGGAGTGCTGAACAGACAGGCGTTCGCAAAAAAGTAAGCCAGGTAGCCGCTATCTGGCGCCAGCTGGATAAAAATCCAGTTAAGGAGATCTGGGCAAGGGCGGCCGAACAGATGTCGGCTTATAACCTGTTTTTAAAAACCAACCTGCCGGCCTTTAAGGGTGAAGAAATGCAGGCGGATCCGGAGTTTTTTCATTTAACGGCCGGGGCGCTTCCTTTACCTCATCATTTGAATGCTGAAGTTTTGGAAGGGAATACTACCAAATGGCAGGTTTCGTGGAAGGATGATTCGGGCTATCAGCTTTCTCAGGCTGAGGATGAACTGATGGTAATCTTTGCCCATGACGGAAAATTTACCCATCCGGTTGCCACCGGGGCACACAGAAGCCAGGAAAAGGCATTGATACAGGTGCCGGCTGAAATAAAAAACCTGCAGGGAATACATTTGTTTTTCGCAGCTGCCAAAAGGGGGATTTATTCGGCAGATCAGTTTTTTGGGGTTGAAAGATAGATTACGCGGATTAAAGCGGATTGCGCGGATGCTCGCTAAAAGATCCGTGTAATCCGTTTTAATCCGCGTAATCCTGTTATTTGCCTAATTCCACCTTTGCCCAGAGGTTACTGGCAGACAGTTCGACAGACTTGCGCAGGCTTTCCTGGGCTTTGGCCGAATCACAAAGGCCTTTGTAACCAAGGCCTTTGAGCAGCCAGGCGTTGGATTGCTGCACGTTGGCCGATTCCTTTTCGCCAAACTTGGCAAAGAAATCCACCTCGTCGCCCTGCTTTTGCTTCTTTTCTCCTTCCGAAATCAACTGGTTGAAACAGTTAACAGCCTTATCCTTTTGGCCTAGCTTCTGGTAACTCATACCCTGGTAATAATTCAGGTAGTCACCCTCGCGTAAAGGCTCCTGTGTGGAACGGCTGTAATAATCTTTGGCTTTTGCTTTATTTCCCATCGCCTCGTAAGCCAACCCAATAAAATAATTGATCTGGGCGCTTCTGGGGTCGCCGGTATATTTCCCCGGTTTGGTGGTTTCGGTGGTTTCAACACTGGAAAGAAACTGTTCCAGCGCCTGCTTGTACTGTTTCTGTTCCATGTATTTCTGGCCCAGCAAAAGATGGGCATCCACGGTAATATCCCTAACCCTGGAGCTTCCTTCACGGAAATGGAAGACACTGTTCGATAGGTATTCCACCGATTTTTCAGGCTGGCCGGCAAGGTTTAAAACGATGATCTCGCGTACAAAAGAGTCATCACGTTTTTTCACTATGTCATTCACAGAATCAAACAATGTTGATCTTCTTTCAATAGGGGTGTTGTTTAACTCATACAAAGGATCG
>DATGYU010000299.1:0-2319 GCA_035297625.1 Prolixibacteraceae bacterium | reverse complement strand
TAGCAGAGCAGGAAAATATGCCTGCCGCGACTATGCTGCCAATTACCTGAATTCGTGCGATAAGCAAGGTATACTTTTTACAAACGGTGATAACGATACTTTCCCTCTCTGGTACGCCCAGGAAGTTGAAGGCATCCGTACCGATGTAAGGGTGGTTAATTATATGCTTTCATCCGGTGACTGGTATGTACATCAACTCGCGAGAAAGATATACGATTCGGAACCCCTTAAATTCCAATTAACACCAGATCAATACAATAAGGGTGTTAACGAAGTCCTGTTTATCTATGAACAAACTAAAGCCCGTGTGGATATCCGGCAGGTAATGGATTTCATTGCCAGTGAAGACTCAAGAAGCAAAGTAGTTCTGAATAGCGGTGAAGAAGCGAATTTTATTCCTACAAGGAAATTACGACTTGTCGTTGATAAAGAAAAAGCAATTGCAAATGGCATAGTTCCTGAATATATGGCCGACAGCGTCGTACCCTACATAGACTGGGATATTACAGCAAACTATTATATTAAGAATGACCTGATGCTGCTCGATTTCCTGGCCAATAATGACTGGGAGCGGCCGCTATATTTTGCCAGTCCCAACAGTATTAAAGATGCCTTTGATATTGATAAGTATTGTCACCAGTCAGGAGTCGTTTATAAGTTCATTCCTGTTCTTGCTGAAAATTACTATAAGGGATTAGGCGGAGTTGATGAAGTAGCCAGTTATGATCTTTTAATGAATAAAGCAAAATGGGGTAACCTCAATGATCCTGATGTAACTGTTGACCGTGAAAGTGCAAGGAACCATCTTATGGCCAAACAAGACTTTATGCGGTTAGCCCAGGCCCTTATAAATAAAGGTAAAAAGGCAGAAGCCGTTGCTGTTGTAGACAAGATGATCAGTGAATTTCCATATGAAAAGTTTCCCTATGACATCTATATGCTGCCGATGGTAAATGTATATTACAAAGCTGGTGACACGATAAAAGGCAACAATTTTGTTAAATCGATGGCTAAGGTTTTTGGTGAAAATCTTTCATTCTATAACCAGGTAGATCCGAAGTTTGAAGAATATTACAAAGAGGATAAACAGGAAGCCATGATGGTTCTTGCCCGGCTACTCAGTGTTGCTAAAGAAAATAACCAAACTGAACTGATGAAGGAGATTGAAACAAACTACAGCATACCTGAAGAACTTAAAGGTATATTTGACCGGACTCAAATTGAATAGTTCAATTTGGAGGGTATTTAAAGAGAATTCTGAAAATAGAATAGAAAGTTGAGAGGCTAACCCAACCGGTTAGCCTCTCTTTTTTGATTTATGCATTATACTGAATTCAGAATTTCATTCTTTTTTCGCAACTGACTGTTTTCTTGAATTTTTCCAAAGCAGCCAGGTTCCGAAAAGTATAAATGGCAGGGATAACAATTGCCCCATATTAAGAGCCATGGTATTCTCAAATTCAACCTGTGGCTCCTTAAGGAATTCAATAAGAAATCTTATTCCGAAGAGTACAATAAGGAATATTCCGAAGATTGATCCGTTTTGCATGATCTTGTATCTCTTCTGATAATAAAGCAGAAGCATGAAGAACAGGATGAGATAGGAAACTCCTTCATAAATCTGTGTCGGGTGTCTTGGTTCGGTTTGACCATCCCGCACAAATACAAATCCCCATGGTAAATTGGTAAAATGGCCATAGATTTCACTATTCATGAGGTTTCCCATCCGAATAAAGAAACCACCTAAAGCGACCACAATAACCAGCCTGTCGAGCACCCACCAGTATGATTTACCTGTTTTGCGGACATAAAACCAAATAGCAAGTAAAATCCCGATGGCAGCACCATGGCTCGCTAAGCCGCCTTGCCAAATGGCCAGGATTTTAATTGGATTACTTAGATAATATGCAGGTTCGTAAAAGAGAACATGGCCAAGCCTGGCACCCATTACCGTACCTATTATTACATAAGTAGCCAGTTTATCGAGAAGTTCAACTTTTAAGCCTTCCCTTTTAAATACCTGCCTTTCCAGCACTATATATCCCATTACGAAAGCCATGGCGAAAAGCAAGCCATACCATCTCACCTGGATTCCTCCAAGTTTTACTATAATTGGACTAACATTCCAAACAATCTGGTCTAATGTCATTTTCTAATATATTTATTTAGCAAAAGTAATGAATCAGTAAACGTTAATCACTATAAAGTGTTTCTGAGAGAATAAGCCTTACAGAGATCATCTATGGCCACCGGAAACTGAATGGAACCAGTGGATATCTTGTAACCGTTGGTTTTCTCTAATTCAGTCAGGCATCTGAT
>DATGYU010000298.1:0-1877 GCA_035297625.1 Prolixibacteraceae bacterium | reverse complement strand
AGGTTTTACCCTGAATACTCTGTTGCCAACTGCGACAAACAATACGACCAGTGCTTAAAGGCAAAGGGGCATGGCATCACCATCAAGACCTTTTTCCATCTGGCCAAAGAAGCCGGCATTGACGTACGGTCTAACCCTGTTAATGAAAGCCCAAAAGAGCCGCGTCCCTTTGCCCCTTGGCCTGTTTATGAGGAAAAAGATACAGATGCGGAGGAGGAGCCTTTAGTGCTTCCCAACCTGCCGGAATCAGTATTTGCCGAATTGCCTGAGTTTCTTGCAAGGGTTGTTTCAATTGCAGGAACAAGAGATGAGAGGGATGTGCTTTTGCTGGGGGCCATTACCGTTTTAGGAGCCTGTATGCCTAATATGTACGGGATCTACGACGGGAATAAGGTTTTCCCAAATTTATATCTGTTTGTGACTTCCAAGGCTTCAGCAGGCAAAGGAAGACTGAACTGTTGCCTGTCATTGGCGATGCCGGTACATTATTCCCTGAGAAAGGAATCCAACCGGCTTCAGCAGGAATATGAAAACAAGCTCAGGGAATACAATGTGGAAAGGCTAAAAGACCCGGGCATCGAGAAACCGGAGAAACCACCGGAAAAGATGCTGTTGATTCCTGCCAATTGCAGCGCTACGGGGATGTTCCAGCTACTGGCAGAAAATAATGGACAGGGACTGATCTTTGAAACCGAAGGCGATACCCTGGCCATGACTTTCAAATCAGACCACGGCAATTACTCGGATGGCTACCGCAAGGGGTTTCACCATGAACGTATCTCTTATTACCGCCGCACAGATCATGAACTGAAACAGATCGATAAGCCACGAATATCCACGGTGCTGGGCGGTACTTACAAACAGGTAGCCGCCTTAATACCTGACGCGGAGAACGGGCTGATGAGCCGTTTTATCTTCTATTATATGAACGTAAAATTCGCATGGAAAGATGTCTTTTCCCCGGCTTTGGATAATGGCATTGAGGATCATTTTGAAAAACTGGGCTTCGAATATTTCAAGTTGTATGAAGCCCTGAAAGAGAGCGATGCCATCCGGTTCTGTTTTACCCCAAAGCAGAAATTGGAATTTAATGCCTTCTTTGCCCAGATACAGGAAAAATACCTTACCCTGCAGGGCTCAGACTACCTGGCAACGATCCGCCGCCTTGGCCTTATCGCTTTTCGAACGGCAATGATATTGAATGCCCTTAGGATCATGGAGACGGGCGACTTTTCGCAAACACAGGAATGCCAGGACGTTGACTTTTATGCCTCCCTGGCCATGATCAAGGTGCTGATCAGGCATTCGAGCCATGTGTTTACCCAGCTGCAGGGAGAGAGCAAGCCGGCCCACAAAAAAAATAAAAAGGAGTTGTTCTTTGAAGCATTGCCGGAGAGGTTTTCCAGACAGGAATTTGTTGCCTTGGCTAAGACCCTGTCTGTTACTGAAAGAACAGCTGATAATTACATCAAAGGATTTTGCGATAAAGAATTGATCGAAAGGATCCAACACAATGAATACCTTAAAAAATCGGATTGACAAATTGAAATATTGAAATAATGCAAAATTGAAAATGGTGTTTATTTTGCCGTATCCAAGAGAAGATTAAAAACTGATATTCAGAAATTCTGTAGGAAAGTATTAAATAGTGAACAGTCCGTAAGGAAAAGTCCTCCGGACACAAATGGTTTTTCTTTCTAATAAGAAGAGAAGGGGGAGTCTTTTTTATTTATGAAAGGATATACAAGCATAAAACGTTGTAAGATTGTATATTGTATAAAAGGATAAAATTTCAATTTTTCAATATTTCAATTTAGCCAAAAGCTGTAGGGGCAGACCTGCGTGTCTGCCCTTTTGACGAAGAGCGTTGTTCTGGG
>DATGYU010000297.1:0-26663 GCA_035297625.1 Prolixibacteraceae bacterium | reverse complement strand
ACCCCTGATCTTTATCAGGTTGAGCATGGTTTCAAATTCACGGATGACAACCATATCATGGTAGATACGGAGCAGGTCTTCGTCAGAAAAATTGGCTTTTTCCTCTTCAACTGTCTTATTATACTGGTTGACGGGAATGGGGCGAAATGTAACCTCATTCGCTTTCCTTACTTCCGTTGGATCAATAAATTGTACTTTAGGCATTATAGTATGATTTATATATTGTTCTAATAATTAACCTTAAACATTAAACGCTATTGGAACTGAAATATAGTTTCCTTAATAATCTCGCTTACGGTAGGATGAGGGAAAACGATTTCTTCTACATCCTGCACTCTTAATTGTGATTCGATAATTGAACAGGCTCCATAAATCATTTCAGAACAAACGCCTCCAACCATGTGGATGCCAAGAATTTCCCGGTATTTCTTTCCAACGATAACTTTACAGAAGCCATCCTTGCCTTCATTTTCTGCGACAAAACGCCCGGCATAAGCCATGGGCAGTTTTTGAACTTCCACTTCAATGCCCTTTTCTTTAGCAGCCGATTCTGTAAGTCCAACGCCAGCAATTTCGGGATGGGTATACACTACTCCAGGAATGGCATTATAGCGCATAATATCTTTTCTTCCCAGCATATGGTTAACGGCAACTTCTGCTTCGCGACTGGCAGTATGGGCCAATAATGAAAATCCCGTTATATCACCCGCAGCATACACATTGGGAATATTGGTCCGGCAATGCTCATCGATTTTAATGCCCCGAGAGGTAAAATCAACACCTATATTTTCAAGTCCGATGCCAGCTACATTGGCTTTTCGTCCTACGGACAGCAATACCTCATCACCGGTAATGCGCTGTTCCTGACCATCTTTCACAAATACTACTTCCTTGCCGTTCAGTTGGGTAACCCGGGCATTCAGGTGATAGGTAACCCCTTTCTTTTCAAACTCTTTGCGCACGAAAGCAGCAATTTCTTCATCTACCCCTGTAAGTATTTCAGGCAGCATTTCTATGACAGTCACCTTGGCTCCCATGGCATTGTAAAAGTCGGCAAACTCGCTTCCAATAACCCCACCACCAATAATGACAAGGCTCTGAGGGCATTCCTTCATCTGGAGGATTTCACGATTGGTCATTACCACAGAACTGTCCAGTCCGGGAATTGGAGGAACGGCAGCTTCTGAACCGGTACAAATGAGTAAACGGTTCGCTTGGTACTGCTGATTTTCAGCATCAATGGTAACTACCTCTCCCCTCTTTTCTTTGATAACAGCATTGGCCACGATCACCTCCACTTTGGCATGCTTCATTTTGGCACCTACACCTGCTACCAGTTTGCGCACTACCTTGTCTTTACGCAGCATGATCTTTTTGAAATCAATGCCAACGTTTTCAACAGTGATTCCATATTTACCGGCCTCATGAGCGTATTCCAGCACTTTGGCCGAGTTGAGCAAAGTCTTGGTGGGGATACATCCTTCATTCAGGCAAACACCCCCCAGTGCTCTTTTATCAAACAAGATGACACTCATTCCTTTGGCACCCGCCCTTTCTGCGGCTACATAACCGGCTGGCCCACCTCCTATGATTGCTAAATCGTATATTTTAGACATTGTCATTATAATTTTTACACTTCAAGGTTTTCAATCTGTTCTTTAATCTCTCTCAGGAAAAGGGTTGCTTCTCCCCCATCGAGTGCCTGATGATCGTATGTCAATGAAAGCCCCATCATGGGCACAAATCCATAAACGCCATCGCCCAGATCTTTGGGGCGGGGGATAATGGCACACACCCCTAAAATGGCTGTCTGCGGAATATTAATAACCGGGGTAAACATCTCTACCCCATAATTGCCAAGGTTGGAAATGGTAAAGGTTGCAGCCTCGGGTGCTAATAATTCAGGATTGACATTTCCTTTGCGGCATTGGGCTGCTATGGCATTGAGCTGTGCGGAAAGGCCTTCCAGTGAAAGGTCATCGGCATTTTTGACAGCAGGAACCATTAATCCGCGGTCAGTATCCACTGCCAACCCCAGGTGTACTTTCTTAAACCAGCGCATCGTGTCGCCCATAAAATGGGTATTTACCTGCGGGAATTTCTTTAGCGCTTTTATAACTGCAAAGCATACCAGATCGTTAATGGTAATATTTTGGGTAATGATACCAGCATCCAGGTCTTTCTTGAATCTTTTGCGAAGAGCCATTATTTTACGGGCATCTGCACTCATATGATGGGTCAGCTGGGCCGAATTCTGCAGGGAAGTATGCATGGCCCTGGCTATCAGCTTACGCATATTGGTCAGCTTCTTCACTTCAAAATCTTCACTGTAAACCAGGTTGCCGGCAACCAGGTCATTGGCTGAAACCCTGCCCCCCAGACCTGTTGCACTCTCCCCTGCCCTTAAAGCTTCAGCCTTGGCTTTTTCTTTGGCTAGCGGGGTAAGTCTTGTCATTTGTGTGGAAGCAGCTTCAATATCCCTTTCAATGATACGGCCTTCAGGACCAGTACCCTGGATCTGATCATAGACAATACCCAGCTTTTCGGCTGCATGCCTTGCCCGGGGTGATATTTTAACTTTTCCTGCAGTGGGAGTTACTGTTTTTATTTCTGAACTTATCGCAGACACTTCAGCCTGCACTTCAGGAGAATTTGTTTCAGGTACAACCGCAGTTGCGGCAGTGCCTCCGGGACGAAATTCATCGGTAGATTCGCCAGCATTTCCAATGACAGCAACATTGGTCAATACCGGCACCTCATCCCCTTCTGTAAAAAACACTTCCAGCAAGATACCATCGGCTTTGGCATCTTCTTCAAAAGAAGCCTTATCTGTTTCGTACGAAAAAAGGACATCACCTGCTTTTACAGCATCGCCTTTTTTCTTGTACCATTCTCCTAATATACAGGTCTCAACTGATTGCCCCTGCCGGGGCATTAATACGGGTATGGCCATATGGGTTTTGTTTTAACAACTTATAAAACTTGTAAATACAACTAAGGAATAAACAATTCTTGATAACTTCCAAACGTCAACCTTTTAGCTGTATATTAAATTAAGTGTCAAAGCTAAATTATTTAACTTGTAAATACAAGTTAAATATTGTATCTGATAATTTTTTATTATTTTTGGTTTTAAATCATTCCTTTATGTCGGACGAGAATAAAATTCCACAGTACAAAAAGATCTATGAAATCCTGCGTAAACATATCCTGACCGGAGTTTATGAGGAAGGGAGCTTATTACCCTCAGAAAATGAGCTGTGTGCGGTGCATAATAGTACCCGTCCAACCGTAAGGCAGGCACTGGAGACTTTGGTACAGGAAGGCTTTATTCAAAAGCGGCAAGGCAAAGGAAGTATTGTACGCAAGCCGCCTCATGAGATTGGAATATTAAGTATTGCAGGAACGGCATCGGCTATTGATAATCAATATCTGCAAACACAGATCCTTCAGAAGCCGCAAATCATGCCCTGGCCCGAGGATTTTCCGTTTGAGTTGTCCAATATAGAAATCGAATCCGGATGCATTTATATGGAGCGCCTTCGCCTTGTAAATGAGCAGCCCGTCTTTTATGACATTAACCATATCCCGAACATCAATCTGCCACGGTTTTCCACCCGTTCACTGGAAAATAAATCATTGTTTGAAACATTGAGAACCCATTATCAGATTGAAATTAAAGGAGGAGAACAAAAGCTTAAGGCCATCATGGCTGATCAGCTGATTGGCAAGCTACTGAACCTGAAAGTCGGAGAGCCGGTATTGTATATAGAAAGAAAATTAAACACCAACCGGGACGGATTCCATATTTATTCCACCATTTGGTTTAACTCGGCCAAACACTCTATTTACGGGACATTTTAAAAGCAATGTCAATAAGTTAATGATTTAACAGTCAGGTTGAGAAAGTAAATTCTTGTCTTTAATTAAATTGCTTTATCATTTGATGGTATTATTTTTGCTGTTAAAACCTAAAGTTTACATCAATGGGTCCTGTTAAATCCACCAAAAACAATCATTAAATTTCCCCTTGACATCCTTTTGACATTCCTAGAGTCTGATCGGTGTCTGTACTGATGCTGTACTAATAATATGATAATAGTACAGCATCAGATCAATGACAGATCAGACACAGGGGAAGTCAAGCCAAAAAAGGGTATAGGCTCACAGCGTAATAGAATCAATAAAAATGAATCAGCCCTTGATAAAGCCCGCTTAGCATCTCGCCTGTTGGGGCAGGCCATTGTGAGCGAAATGGAAGACAGGCTGCTTGGTTCAAAAACAGGAAAGAAAAATCCTTCAACTTAAAACCTTAACTTAATGACATTGCATTTTAACGGGTGTGTTTATAAGTATAATTTTCAACACAGTGTCTATGAGTTACAAAATGAAAGCAAACTACCTTTAAGAGGATGAAAAATAATTGATTCTTAAATAAAACACATTATTTGCTTTCAGATTGTAAATAAAGCATTCAATTTGAAAAATATTTCTCATATTTGCATTACATATAACAATTATACAACTCCTTTTAAATAAGAAGTTTCCCTATGAAAGTACTAAAATTTGGAGGAACCTCCGTAGGATCGGTTGAAAACATGCGTGCTGTAATGCAGCTGATTACCGATGGGCAACAAAAAATAGTGGTATTGTCGGCCATGTCCGGAACAACCAATTCACTGGTTGAAATTTCCAATTATCTTTCCAAAAAGAATAAGGACGCTGCCAGGCAAGTGATCAGTCAGCTGGAACAGAAGTACCAGAAAGTGGTGAATGATTTATACAAGACCCAGGAAAAGAAGGAAAAAGGGAAAGCTATTATTACAGATATATTTCAAACCATTAAATCTTTTACTTCAGGAGAATTTTCTCAGGTGGGCGAAAACACCATTGTAGCCCAGGGAGAATTACTCTCTACAGCATTGTTTACCGAATTGATGCTTGAAAATGGCTACAAGTGTACCTACCTTCCAGCATTGGATTTTATGAAGATTGACAGTGAAAAAGCAGCCGATTCTTATTTCATACGCGAAAACATTGCCCGTGTATTAAAGGAATCAGAACCTGCGGATTATTATATCACCCAGGGATTTATCTGCCGCAATGCAGAAGGCGAAATCGATAACCTGCAAAGGGGCGGAAGTGATTATACCGCCACATTGGTTGGTGCAGCCATTGATTCAGAAGAAGTGGAGATTTGGACCGATATCGATGGATTCCATAACAATGACCCACGCTTTGTGGAGAACACCAAGAAAATTGATCAGCTCTCCTTTGATGAAGCTGCAGAGCTAGCATATTTCGGGGCAAAGATTCTTCATCCTCAAACGGTACTACCTGCAAAATTGCAAAACATACCGGTTCGTTTGAAAAACACAATGAATCCTGGTGACCCCGGCACCTTGATTACTTCAGAATCTGTGGGCCACGGAATTAAAGCGGTAGCTGCCAAAGATGGTATTACCGCCGTTAAAATTCGCTCCTACCGAATGTTGAATGCCTATGGGTTCCTGAAAAATGTATTCGAGATATTCGAGTTCTTCAAGACCCCCATCGATATGATTTCCACCTCAGAGGTATCGGTCTCACTTACCATCGACAGCACAAAACATTTGAATGAAATCGTCTCAGAATTAAAAGAATACGGAGAGGTTGAAGTGGATACCGATCTTACCATTGTATGTATTGTTGGAGATTTTATTGCTGAAGAAACCGGTTTTGCAGCCAAAACGTTTTCAGCATTGAAAGACATCCCTATCCGTATGATTTCTTACGGTGGTAGTCACCACAATATTTCTGTTTTGGTGAAGAATGATCTTAAGAAACAAACACTACAGGCAATAAGTAATGGCCTGTTAAATAATTAAGTTATCCAACTTATCTATTGGTTTTATAATCTTAAAGTTTCTTTTGAAATAGCTGTTGTCACTGAGTATTTAAATAGGTTTACCGGGTGGTACTTTATTTTACGCTAAACTTTATTTTTTTATTATTTTATTAAGTTTCAATCGAAATTTAATTATATTTGCAACAATATTTCAATTTTTTTATTTTTTATTATGAAAACAGGTAAAGTTAAATTTTTCAACGAATCAAAAGGATTCGGTTTTATTAAAGACAACGAATCTGACAAAGAATACTTTGTACATGTTTCCGGTTTGGTTGATCAAATCAGAGAAAATGACGAAGTAACTTACGAACTTCAAGAAGGAAGAAAAGGTTTAAACGCAGTAAATGTTAAGCTAGCATAATAGTCTAATATTTTATAAGATTTAAAGATTCGAAGCCCTGCAAATATTGCAGGGCTTTCTTTTTTTATAAGCAACAATTAAGTACATTTAGATTAAGTTTTCGAATACTAAAACTAACAGACCATGAGATTTCTTTGCCTGGCATTCTTACTTGTCAACCTTATTATTCTGCCTGTCGGCGCACAAACAAAAAAAGTTAACAGTTTCTTTCCCATTGCCGTATGGCTTCAGAATCCCAACTACGCTAAACAATACCAGCAAGACGGCGGAATTAACATGTTTGTCGGGTTATGGAATCCATTGGATGAAAAACAATTAACCCAGATAAGAGAAGCAGGCATTCAGTTAATCTGTGAGCAAAACGCCTATGGCCTTTCCCATAAATCTGATCCAGCTATTTATGGATGGATGCATGGTGACGAACCTGATAATGCACAGTGGAATGAAACTACCAAAACATATGATCCATGCATTAGTCCATCGGACATCATCAACTACTACAAAGCGATAAAACAAAAAGATCCGGATCACCCTTTTTACCTGAATCTGGGGCAGGGTGTTTCCTATACCACATGGATTGGGAGAGGAGAATGTACCGGCAAAACCAATATGTATCCCCAGTATCTAAAAGGCTGTGATATCGCTTCTTTTGACATCTATCCTGTAAACAGTGAGGACACCATCATAAAAGATAAACTTTGGATGGGTGCAAAAGGCATTGACAGTCTTAAAAGGTGGACTGACAACCGCAAACCTGTCTATACCTGGATAGAAACTACGCTAATTGGAAAAGAATCCCCACGCAAGCCAACCCCTCAAGAAGTAAAGACAGAGGTATGGATGGCCATTATCCATGGAGCCAATGGCATTGGGTATTTCTGTCATTCATTTTATCCTGCAAATGATGAAGCAGCACTGCTTCATGACAAACAGATGCTGGCGGCTGTAAAAGAAATTAACAACACGATCACCTCCCTGGCACCGGTATTAAACAGTGACACCCAATCTGGCTATGCAACAGTTAAAAGTAGTAATGCAAAGGTGCCAGTTCATATCATGGCAAAAAAGCAGGACAATACCCATTACCTGTTTACTGTTGCCATGAGAAATATGGAAACGGTTGCAAGTTATAAAGTAAGCTCAGGTAAAGAAGTGGAGGTGATTGGTGAAAACAGAAAGATAAAAGTTGTCAACGGGCAGTTCGAAGATCATTTCAACGGATACGAGGTGCACCTCTATAAAATCAACTAGTTGACAATGAAAAGGGATTAAAATCCATCAAACGCCTTTTAGATTCACCCAATTAAGAGAAAGTAAGCGTTTAAGGAATAATTCCCATTTTACGCATTAAAAAGGTGGCATTCATGGTACTTGTTATCCCATCCCTTAGCTTATAATCAAACTCCAGATCATTGTTCGAGAGATTGACTTCAAAGCACTGATTCTTTATGACATTGGGATATCCGATCGCCAATTCTGTAAGTTTCAAATCATGGGTTGCCACAACGCAATGGGTCTTATGCTGAATCAGTTGTTTAAGCAGCTCAATAGAGCCATTCAGTTTGTCAATTGAATTGGTTCCTTTCAGCATCTCGTCAATGATGATAAAAAGATTTTCACCCTGACGCAGCAGCTCAAGCATATGATGCAGACGAAGCAACTCGGCATAAAAGTAGGATTCATCTTTCATGAGGTTATCACTGGTGCGCATGTGGGTAAATAATCTCATGGGGGTGAAGGTAAATGAAGAAGCACAAACCCGGCATCCTTGTGCAGCAAGGATAAGGTTAACACCTAGGGTACGCAAAAAAGTACTTTTACCAGCCATATTAGCCCCTGTAATAATTACTACCCGTTCTTCTTCCTTCAAAGAAAAGCTATTTCCTATTCTTTTATCTTTTGGAATAAGTGGGTGTCCAAGATCTTTGGCATGAAACAACCCTTCACTGTCTACTATTTTTGGCAAGATCCAGTCAGGATGGTTATAGTTTATATTGGCAAAACTTATCAGTGCATCAACTTGGGCAATTACTTCAAACCATCCTGCCACATAGCTTTCGTAGTCATTGTGCCATTTATTTAACCGATAAATACATCGGATATCCCAAAGAAGGATTGAATCCAATGCAAAGCCTACGAGTATATTCTGAGAATAATCCAGTTGGTTCAGGACTTTTTGAAGCGACGAAGTAATTTCACTTGCTGATTTTCCATGGCTGTACAGCTTGCTTTTTAGATGAACCAGGTATTCCGATTTGAAATCTTTCTTCTCGATAAGGATAAGCATATCGACATATTGATTTAGCAATTTGGTCTTTAAACCGTATGCCTTTTTGAATTGACCAATTGTTTTGGAATAGAGAAGAAATAATGCCCATTGTAAAAAAACAGCAAGATAAAAGACCTGGTTAGGTATCATATCAAAAACCCATAATAGTCCAAATGCTATAGTCACAATAGGAAGTCCCAACAGGGCCACCTTCAGAAAAGAAGTGTGTTTGAGTTGAATGGTTTGTGGCTGGTGCAAAATAAAGTCCGTAGAGCCAATATTTTCTGCCTTATAACCGGATGCAAGGAACTGCTGGCGCCAGTCAAGGTTATCTGTCAATTCAGCAATAGCCTCCTGCTTTTGCTTTATGACGGTCGTTTCCTCTTTACTGTTTTGAACAGAACCTGCCAGCTTATTTTTTCCACCTAAAGTGACCGTACGATTAAGGAACTGGAAGAAAGAATTCTCTCCAAACAAGTCAAGGTCATAGGAATAATCATGTTCAGGATGGATATATTCATTGCCTCCATCAAAAGGAGTAAGGTCATGCCCAATGGCTTTAATCTCCTTTTTGTTAATTGTAACCAGATTCTGGTAATAATTAAGCAATCGTTCAGTTTGTACGGATTGTTTAATCAACAACAGGAACCCTGTCAGAAAAGCCAACACAACCATCCAACCAATAGTATGTGAGATTGGCACCAGATAAACAAGGGTGGCAATAAGGAAAAGGAAAAATGCCAGCCGCATCCAGGATATTAAACGAAGCTGCAGCTTTTTCTTATCGCATTTTTCCTGGTAGAGGTTTGCTAAGGCTTGATACCGGTCAATAAGTTCCTGTTCCATTGAATAATCTAATATTTACAAGCAGGTTAAGCAGCCCTGGAAAAAACAGCACCTTCACATACCGGGCCTGTAAAATCTACTTATTTAGGATTTGCCAAATTTTATCCTTAAGTCCCATAATGCCTTCTCCTGTAATGGACGATATAAACATGTGAGGGATATCTTTCAGCACTTCCGAAATCTCTGTTTTTAATTCATCATCCAGGAAATCGCATTTGCTGATAACAAGAAAGCGTTCCTTATCCAGCAATTCCGGATTATATTCTTCCAGTTCATTCATCAGGATAAAGTATTCTTTCCTGTAGTCTTTGGAATCAGCAGGTACCATGAACAGGAGCATTGAATTTCTTTCGATATGGCGCAAAAAACGAAGCCCAAGGCCTTTACCCTCATGGGCTCCTTCAATAATACCCGGTATGTCAGCCATTACAAAGGATTGATTGTCGCGATAACTTACAATACCAAGGTTAGGCACCAATGTAGTAAAAGGGTAATCAGCTATCTTGGGTTTGGCAGCCGACACAACAGATAATAGGGTTGATTTTCCGGCACTTGGGAATCCAACCAAACCTACATCGGCCAGGATCTTTAATTCCAGGGTGTAATAACCTTCAATAAGTGGCTCCCCGGGCTGTGCAAAACGCGGAGTCTGCTGGGTAGGTGACTTAAAATGAGTGTTGCCCAATCCGCCACGTCCCCCCTGAACTAAGATATGAGATTCGCCATCCTGGGTAATTTCAAAAAGGAATTCTCCGGTTTCGCCATCTTTAGCCAATGTGCCCAGTGGAACATCCAAAATGATATCTTCACCATCAGCCCCGGTGCTGCATTGTTTACCTCCCGACCCACCATGACCGGCAAATACGTGTTTGCGATATTTAAGATGCAATAGGGTCCACATTTGTGCATTTCCCCTCAGAATGATATGGCCTCCACGGCCCCCGTCACCGCCATCAGGACCACCTTTGGGTTCAGACTTTTCCCTTCTTAAATGAGTAGAGCCAGGACCGCCATTACCCGATTTGCAAAATATCTTAACGTAATCAACAAAATTAGTATCTGCCATTTAGGATGCTATTAGATTCAATTCTTAGAATTGAAATATCTTTAATAAGAAAAAAATAAACAACTAAAGTTTGATTACCAACACTTTATAATCAGAACTTTCAGGCTGCAATATGCAAAAAAAAAGGCGAACAGCCAAGAAACCATTCACCTTTATATGTTTTATTATCAGAAGCTTAAAGCGAGCTTACCGTAGTGATCAATCTTTGGGCAATTTCTTCAATGGTGCCCATACCATCAATCTCGTAATATTTATTCTGGGCAGAATAATAGTTAATCAACGGCAATGTCTTCTCATTGTATTGATGAATCCTGTTTTCAATGATCGAGATATCCTGATCATCAGCACGTCCAGAGGTCAGCCCTCTTGTAAGCAAACGATTGATCAGTTCCTGTTTTTCAACCTTCAGGCTAAGCATACCCGATATCGGGGTACCCAATTCATCCATTAAAACATCGAATGCCAAAGCCTGGTCAACAGTTCGGGGAAAGCCATCAAAAATATACCCATTGGCATCCACATTTTCCATAAGCAATGATCTGATCATGCCGATAACAATCCGATCCGGAACAAGGAAGCCTTTGTCCATGTATCTTTTGGCTTCGATGCCCATTTCTGTTTGCGCGGCAATTTGAGAACGCAAAATATCGCCCGTAGAAATATGAATCAGTTTGAAATATTCTATCAGAATATCAGACTGGGTACCTTTGCCGGCTCCCGGAGGACCGAATAATACAAGATTTAACATTGCATTTGAATTACATTTAGTTAGACACTTTATAGATATCTATTAAATTACGTCCCCTTCCATTGTAATCCAGTCCATAGCCTACGATAAAGTCATTAGGTATTTCAATTCCAATGTAATCCAGTGGAACTTCTACCTTCAAAGCTTCAGGCTTCAAAAGAAGCGTGGCTATTTTGATTTCAGAAGGATTCATATTTTTAATCTGATCTATTGTCTGACTAATTGTAATTCCTGAATCTACGATATCTTCCAGGATAACCACCGTACGGCCCGTCATGTCTTCATTTAAACCGATCAGTTCTTTTACAGACCCGGTAGAGCTGGTGCCGGCATACGAAGCCAACTTGATAAACGAGATTTCAGCATCAAGTAATGATATGCGCTTGAATATTTCAGCGGCAAACATAAATGATCCGTTTAATATGCAAATAAACAAAGGGTTTTTCCCCTCCAAATCGCTGTTCATCCTGTCTGCCATCTCCTCTACGACCGATTTGATTTTTTCGTAAGGTATAAAAAGTTTAAACTCTTTGTCTAAAATGGTTACGTTCTTCATTATTGTATATTTGGAAATATTCAGTTGCTGTGGAACTATTAATTCTGTTTTTTGGCGTATTTTTGACGTGAAAAATAAAGTGACAAAGTAACAAAACTAATTTCTATTCAAAAAATATAATTCTGAAAAGATGAAACCAAGAGTAAGTATTATTATGGGAAGCACTTCCGATTTGGGAGTTATGGAAGCTGCAGCCAAGATTCTGGATGAATTTGAAGTTCCTTTTGAGATCAATGCTTTGTCGGCTCACCGCACCCCTGAGGCGGTGGAAACATTTGCCAAAGGAGCTCAAGAACGTGGCATTCAGGTGATTATTGCAGCTGCCGGAATGGCCGCCCATCTGCCCGGAGTGATTGCAGCCATGACTACCCTACCCGTTATCGGCGTTCCAATCAATGCTTCGTTAAATGGACTGGATTCCCTGCTTGCCATTGTACAAATGCCTTCCGGAATACCAGTAGCAACTGTTGCCGTCAATGGAGCCCAGAATGCCGGCATACTTGCCATACAGATGATGGCTCTTGGCGATCCACAACTGGCCGATAAACTGGTGAATTTCAAGGGAAAGCTAAAGACAAAGATCGAACAGGCCAACAAAGATCTTTCGGAAATTAAGTTTAAATTTAAGACCAATTAATTTGTCTTATTAACAAAATAGCAGTAACTTGTAGCTAAGTTAAGTTCCTGAAATCTTTCAGGAACTTATTTTTGGCAACCAGGTTATGAAATTGTTATCTGCCCTTTTCATTTTCCTAATTGTTGTATCTTTTAACAGTTTTCTGCAGGCTCAGGAAGTTTTTGTACCTGCCGCCAGATCCCAATCGCTGGCAGATATCACCGCATGCCTAAACGATTCATGGTCGGCATTTGGCAATCAGGCAGGCCTTGCCAGGATTAAACACCCCACAATTAGCGGTACTTTTCAGAACAGATTTCTAATTAAAGAAATATCCACAAGCGCCGGGATATTTATCTTCCCCGTTCAGTCTTCCATATGGGCAGTTTCGTTATATCAATTTGGCCAAACCAACTTTCGGCACGAAAGATATGGATTGTCTTATGCCAGAGCCTTATCACCCCGTCTGCATTTTGGTCTTCAGTTCAATTACTATCGTTTCTTTTTGGCTGAAGAGAATGAATACTTAGGAACTTATGGCATGGAATTGGGATTTCAATATCAATTAACCTCTACCCTATTATTGGGAATCCACACCTTGAATCCATACAAAACAGGGCTTAAAACCTATTCAGCAACGTATGATTATCCATCCAATATCAACATGGGTGCTGCTGTAGAAATATCCAAATCCTTTGATCTTTTCGCGGAGATAGAAAAATACTTTTCTTATCCGCTAAGTGTAAAATCAGGTATAGAATACAACATCATGAACAAACTGTACCTGCGCACAGGAATTTCGGGCAAGCCAAACCAACTATCAGCAGGATTGGGCTTTGAACTAAGAAAGCTGAAGATAGATCTGGCAGTAGCTTATAATCAATATCTGGGCAATTCTCCATCTGCTTCCTTTCAATATCAATTCTGATGAAAACATTGGGATGTGTGATCCTTTGGATGCTATCGCTTTTACAACCAGGTCGTGCACAGGAACCAGCGCTGCAACAGTCGCTTGAAGACCTGATAGAATCCATGGGCTCTGAAACTGATGAAACCAATGATTATCAGGAGGTGATTGACGACCTTACCTATCTTAGCCAGCATCCGCTTCCTATAAACAAGGCTACTAAGGAAGAATTGCTAAAGTTGCATTTCCTTTCTGAGCTTCAGATCAACGAGCTGATGGATTACCGAAACAGAACCGGGCAAATCTACAGCATCTATGAATTGTCAGCTATTGAAGGATACTATCCTGATCTTCTGCAAAAGCTAAAACCGTTTATCTCCTTTGAAACATTTGAAACAACGAGTACTTATAAGAAGTCGGATAACGATTTAATCTTACGGACCACCCGATCTTTTGGAAATTCCTCTGATAGCAAACAACCTGATTATGAAGGTTCCATGGAACGGTATTATTTGCGTTTTAAGCATATTTCCAACAATTATGAATATGGGATGATTGCCGAAAAAGATCCCGGGGAAGCATTGTTCAAAGCTTCCAATAAAGGATTTGACTATATGGGCGGCTATGCTAATCTAAAAATCGGATCAGCGCTGCGCCTATTTGCCGGTGATTACCGTGTGCAATTTGGTCAAGGACTAGTAGCAAGCCAGGGGTTTTCAATGGGCAAGACCTCAGAAACCGCACAAGTGTTCAGGTTTGGCCAAGGTATCAGGTCAAGTTCATCCTCCGATGAAAATCAATTCTTTAGAGGCATGGCTGCTAAACTAATATGGGAAAAAGTTACCTTAATGCCATTTATTTCATTCAGACAACTGGATGCACATATTGATACCATTGAAGGAAAACCTTATTTTGGAGCCTTTCAAACAAGTGGTTATCATCGCACTGCTTCTGAAATTACCGGTAAGAACACCCTGAGGCAAATAGTTTATGGCGGGTCTGTCAATGTCTCCATTAATCGCTGGACCATAGGATTAACCGGCATATCTACTCGTTTTAATGCAGAATTAAACCGCAGTGATGAACCCTATAATCAATTCTTATGGGAAGGCAAGGAAAACTTTGTGGCTGGTATGGATTGGAAGGGAAGCATCAAAAATGTTTTTCTTTTTGGCGAAATAGCTGCAAGTAAAGACAATGGCAGGGCATTAATCTCTGGTATACTTTTAAAGCCTGCCGTTAATGCTGAAATCTCTGTTGTTTACCGGAATATCAATAAAACCTATTTTAGCTTTTATTCCAATGCCCTGACTGAATCCTCCAAAACAAACGATGAACGGGGTTTGTATCTGGGCTTCAAATATTATCCCGCCTCAAAATGGACGTTAAGTGGCTATGCCGATCTTTTTAACTATCGTTGGATTAAATACACCACTGCTGCACCTTCCAATGGAAATGAAATATTTGCCCAGCTATCGTTTAAAGTCTCCGGCCGAACGGATCTTTATGCACGTTTTTTCCAGGAAGATAAAGAAGTAAAAGTGACTACTATTAATAACAAGTACAACCAACCCCAGCAAATCAAGAGAGGAAGGTTAAACTATACTCAGAAATTAAGTGAAAGCCTCAACCTGAACAGCAGAATAGAATGGATGAGCTATTCAAAATTCAATAATGAAAGTGGCTTTTTAATCTACCAGGATATCTCATACAAACCTCTTATAAGAAAGTTATCCTTCAATGGCAGGATTGCCTATTTTGCATCCCACAGTTATTATTCAAGAATTTATGCCTATGAAAATGATTTGTTGTATTCCTTTTCAATACCTGCTCTTTTTGGCAAAGGAATAAGAACTTATATCAATATAAAACAGTCGGTTAACGACAAGCTTTCACTTTGGTTAAAACTAGCGGCCACCTATCCTTTCTCTCCTGAAAATACTGCAGAAAGTGATGAGCAAAATGCAGAATATGAATTAAAACTACAGCTCAGATATAAGTTTTAAATCAATAGAACATTGTAATATAGCTAATACCAATTTGTTATATCTGGATAAAAATATCAAATAAAAGAATTTTAGGTCTTAAGGTTCATTCTCAATTACTATATTTGCGCTTCAAAAAAAAATGGAGCATGATTGCTAAGATGAACTTCGATGATATACGTCCTTTTAATGATTCAGAAGTAGAGAAATACATTCAACTGCTTCTCCAGGATCCTTATTTTAACCACATTTTGGAATTTATATTTAAAGTTCCGGAGAAAGTGAATTACGCAAAGTCAATGCTGTTGAAAATTCAAACAGTCAGGGACCTTCAGCATTCGTTTATGTATAAGCTCATTGAGGAACTTATCTTAAAACCCACTACTGACGGTCTTACCTCAAGCGGTCTGGAACATTTGGAAAAGGACAAAAGTTATCTGTTCATTTCAAACCACCGTGATATCATCCTGGATTCAGCCTTACTGAACTATTTAATTGTAGATAAAGGGATGAACACCACAGAAGTGGCCATTGGAAACAATTTGCTCATCGATAACTGGATTGAATATGCCGTTAAATTAAACCGTGCCTTTGTAGTCCGTCGTAATCTACCTGTCAGGGAATTGCTAATGGCCTCCAAAAAACTTTCAGAATATATCCGCAGGGATATCAAGCTAAAAAATACCTCCGTATGGATTGCCCAACGTGAAGGAAGGACCAAGGATGGAAATGATAAAACTCAAACTGCCTTATTAAAGATGCTGAATCTTAGCAACATTAATGAGTTTAGTGAGGGATTTAAGGAACTGCGCATCGTTCCCCTGTCGATTTCCTATGAAATTGAGCCTTGTGGTACTTCAAAAGTGGAGGAGATCTACAAGAGAAAAACCGAGGGATACGAGAAAACCCCTAAAGACGATTTGCGCAGCATGGGTCATGGATTGGTAAACCCCAAAGGCCGTGTTCATTTTGCTTTCGGGGAACCTTTGAACGGTCAAATCGACCTTTTTTCAAAAGAAACCACCCTTGGTGAACAAATTGAACGACTGGGCGACTATATCGACCAGCAAATCTACCTTAATTTTAAGCTTTGGCCCAACAATTATATCGCCTACGATCTATTAAATGAATCGACTGCCAATTCAAAACATTATACACAGGAAGAATACCAAAAATTTGGTACTCTGATTGAAACAGCGGTTAATGAAATTGAAGGCGACAAGGAAACTATCCGCTCCATGTTCCTGCAGATGTATGCTAATCCGGTAATCAACAAGAAAAAATCTTCCGAGGTAACCAATGTTTGATAAGATAAGCGGTATTATCTGGGACTGGAATGGAACCCTGCTTGATGATACCGAACTGAGTGTACAAACGATGAATCAAATGCTGCTAAAACGAAACCTGCAGCAATTGACCCCGTCTGCCTATAAAGAAGTGTTTTCTTTTCCGGTGAAGGATTATTACCGCAAAATCGGATTTGATTTCACATCCGAACCTTTTGAAATACCTGCCATTGAATACATTACTATTTACAACAGCGCGGTGGATAATTGTAGCCTTCACGATCATTCGCTTACGGTTTTAAACTATTTCAATAACAGGGGAATCCGCCAGTTTATTTTATCGGCCATGGAACAGGAGGCGTTGGACCGATGCCTTGAACTCAGGCAAATCACTTCCTACTTTGAACATGTCTCCGGATTGGACAACCATTACGCAGCCTCGAAAATGGATAATGGCAAACAACTGATATCCTCCCTGGATTTGGATGCCCATCAGTTGATTTTAATAGGTGACACCGTACACGATTATGAAGTGGCCAATGCACTTGGCTGTAAATGCGTGCTGATAGCCAATGGTCATCAGTCCAGATCAATTCTGGAATCCACCGGGGCTCCTGTGGTCAATGAAATCCTTGACCTGATCGCTGATCCAGGATAAAACATGTCGAGGTTTTCGACCATTTAATTATATGTGTAAAGACTTAGTTTTCAGCAACTCAAGGATTGAAGGACTGATCACTGATCACTGATCACTGGGTTCTGATTACTGAACACTGATTACTGTCCACCGCATACTCCTCCTTGCCCATTCTTCCACAACATTACCTGTTGATCCCTGGTTTCTACAAAAACTTCAGTATAAAAGTTACCAGGAATGGCACCAAAAGGGTTAGCACTATCCCGCTAAACACTGAAATAATGCCCCATTCTTTACCCGAAAAACGGGTTATTACAGGAAGGGTGGTATCCATTGAAGTGGCACCGCCTGAACTGATCCCGGCCAGCTTTCCAAAATACATCACCAGCAAAGGAGTGGTAAGCAATGTGAACATCTCGCGCATAATGTTGGATAAAAGAGCTATTACGCCAAGCGATTCACTGCTAAGCTGGGTAATCAAAAGACTGGATAAACTGTAATATCCAAAACCGGCTCCAACGGCCAGCACCTCTTTTAATTTCAAGCCGGGAAGCAGCAATGAAACAATAGCAGTTCCCAATAACGTGCCCAGGATTACACCAACCGGAACCATCACTATTTTTAGTTTCATCTGATGAAGTACTGACCATGATTTCCTGTCAGCACCTATGCCAACGCCCACCAAAAACATCAAAACATACAGGGCGTACATGCTGAAATCTGTCTCCATCATTGTTTCAGGCAATATCCTGAAAAGGCCGGCTATCACTCCAAAAGTAAAAAAAGCAAGTATGATCAGGCTATTCTTCATCTTCTGCATTTTTTTTAACTTCCCCGGAAAAGAAAATATGAAAGATCAACCAAGAAAAAAGCACACTTCCCAAGACTGCCCCAAGGGTTATGACCAAGGCCTGGTAGCCCAGTGTGCCAATGTTTTGAACGATTGTTTTATTTAATCCCACAGAGATGCCTAATAATAACAAAAGCACGTAAATAGCCAGTGAAATCAGCTGATCGTTGATTTGTACAAGCAGTGGTTTTTTATGAATAAATGCCCCGAGAATTATTCCGGCGGTCATAACCAGTAACACTGTAATCATAGAGATGCGCTGAAAAATTTAAATTCCCCTCAAAAGTGCATATTTAAGATTGAATAATAAAGTCTCTGACTCAAAAGCCCGGATTTTGGATATAAGGCCCAACTTGCCTTTCTTTGCATGAAATTATCCAACAAGGAAATGAAGAACGAACAACGCATACCTGTTACCATTATCACCGGCTTTTTGGGAGCTGGCAAAACCAGCCTGCTCAACAAGCTGATAAAAAAACATCCCGAAAAGAAGTTTGCCATCATTGAAAATGAATTCGGGGAAACAGGTATTGACGGGGCGCTCATCACCACTGCTTCTGATGCCATTTTCGAGCTTAGCAACGGTTGTATCTGCTGTTCCCTGGGCGAGGATTTTCTTTTCACCCTTGAAAATCTCCTGGGCAGTTCCTATGCTTTCGATCACCTTTTAATAGAAACCACCGGTATTGCCGACCCTTCTTCCATTATCGATGCATTTGTTTCCGGAGAAAGCATCCAGACCAGGTTCCGCATTGATAGTGTGGTCTGCGTAGCCGATGCGGTGAACATGGAAGACCTGATGGATGAGCAGTTTGAAGTAAGAAAGCAACTGGCCCTTTCCGATTTGATCCTAATCAATAAAACCGACAGCGTTCACCCTGATTATGTGAATGATTTAACACGGACGATTGCCCAAATCAGTCCCCTGGCAAAGATTTATCCCACCTCTTTTGCCAATGTCGACGCTATTGATATGATCGATATCCAGACGTTTGCAGGCGAATCCATCGAAAAGTCCACCCTTTCCTTCTGGGGAATGGCAAATCCTGAAACACGGGAAAATGAACCGGGCAAAGCAGTTATGAATCCATCCAAAGCCATAAACAATACGCGTCATGATATTCGCGCGGAAGGGTTTTCCTTCACCGGAAATTTTGAGGTAAACAAGTTTGGACTGTGGATACAGAATTTTCTGTACTTCAATAAAGAGACTATTTTCAGGGTCAAAGGCATTGTAAGTTTCCAGGATACCCCCGATCAGTTCATTTTTCATGCCGTACGCGGATCGTTCATGTTCGAAGTGGGCAAGGAATGGAAAGACGAACCCAGGTTCAGCAAACTGGTCTTTATCGGCAAAAACATTTCCCGCACAGATCTTGAAGCCAATTTAAGGCAACTTCTTGTAAAAGAATAAGTAACAACTGCCAAAAAACTATTTCACAGCCTTGTTCCTGCTATACTTATGCCTGATAAGTAAATCACCTTCGTCATACCTTCTTCTAACCTTCGTCATACCATTCTCAATACTAATACATATATAATTCGAATATAATTCGAATATAATTCGGGCAACTACGTATTATATATGTATTATATTCGAATTATATATGAATTAGATTCGAATTAATACTGAAGGAGGTTAGAAGAAGGTAAGAAGAAGAACTGAACCAGGTATGAGAGAAATTGGAAAAATGAAGACTATTGATTCCGTTCACTAAAGTGAACGGCAAAGGATATTGCCCTGATTGTGGTTATTGGCTTTGCCTAAGAATAGATTAAAATGCTGAATCCACTGAGTGAACGGCAAAGGATATTGCCCTGATTGAGGTTATTTGCTTTGCTTAAGAATAAATTAAAATGCTGAAGCCACTGAGTGAACGGCAAAGGATATTGACCTGATTGAGGTTATTTGCTTTGCCTAAGAATAAATTAAAATGCTGAATCCAAAGAGTGAACGGCAAAGGGTATTGCCATGATTAAATGTGTCTTTTAATGCAATACTGCCAGTTCAAAGCAATATCCTTTGCCGTTGGATTTAGCCAACGGACGCTTAAAAAGAAAGAAAATAATTGCAGATTGGTTAGTATCCTTTGGTCTGGATATCCCGAATGTAGAGCTGCAGGGTAGTTTTTCCGCGGAACTCATTTTCGGCAAGTGAGTAGCAGATATCAAAGGGCATACCTTGTTTGATAGCCGGGTAATGATGGGCCATGTTAAAGGCGATGCCCGAAAATTGGGAAGAGTTGCTGGTAGGTTCTATCAGGTCAAGCTTTAGATGTTCCTGGTTCTTACCTACAGGACGGCTTGTTCCGCTATCCAGCACGTTTTCAGTAACAAAAACAGGGAGCATGTTATGAGGCCCGAATGGGGCAAATTGTTTCAGCAGGCGATAGAATTTAGGGGTGATGTCCGATAGCTGAATCTTTGCTTCCACATCAATGGATTCAATCTGTTGTTTATCGGTGATCAGACGGGTTACGATTTCCTCGAAGCGTTTCGAGAATTCGTAGATATTTTCAATCTTCATGGTCAAGCCGGCAGCATACATGTGACCACCGTAAGATTCCAGAAGGTCACTGCATTGACCAATCGCCTCATAAAGATCGAAATCACGCACCGAACGGGCAGATCCTGTTGCCATACCATTGGATTCTGTGAGTACGACAGTGGGACGGTAGAAATGTTCGGTCAGGCGGGAAGCCACGATACCGACCACCCCTTTGTGCCAATCACGATTATAAAGAACCGTGGCATTTTTGGAGGTGTTATCAATATTACGTTCTATCATGGAAAGCGCTTCCTGGGTGATATCCCGGTCCAGCGTTTTACGTATTTCGTTGTAAGAGTTGATCTCATCGCCCAAAAGCATCGCCTCTGTTTCATTGGTGGCAGTTAAAATGGCAACAGATTTCTTACCGTGTTCTATTCGTCCAGAAGCATTAAGCCGTGGCCCAATTTTAAAGACGATATCGCTGATGTTTATTTCTTCATTGTTGATCCCCGAGTACTGCATAATGGTCTTCAACCCAATGCTGGGAGAAGTATTAAGCTTCTTAAGACCATAGTAAGCCATTACCCTGTTCTCGCCGGTAACAGGAACAATGTCAGAAGCAATACTGACGACCAGCAGGTCCATCAAGTCGGCCAGTTCAGCAAAAGGAATATTGTTTTGTTTCGAATATGCCTGCAGGAGTTTAAAGCCGACGCCACAGCCCGAGAGTTCCTTGTAAGGATATTCACAGTCTTGTCTTTTGGGATCAAGCACTGCCACCGCATCTGGAATGGTATCATCAGGGTTATGGTGGTCGCAGATGATAAAGTCTATGCCCAGGTCTTTGGCCATTTGGATCTTTTCCACCGCCTTAATGCCGCAATCTAAAACGATTACCAGGGTAAACTTTTCTTCGGCCGCATACATGATGCTGGCCTTTGAAATACCGTAGCCTTCCGAATAGCGGTCAGGGATATAATAATCCAGGTTTTGAATCCGTGAGCGAAGAAACTGGTACATCATGGCAACTGAGGTAGTTCCATCGACATCATAATCGCCGTAAATAAGTACTTTCTCCTGGTGAGTGATGGCTCTTTCTAATCGATCAACCGCTTTATCCATGTCCTTCATCAAAAAAGGATCGTGCAAATCGGTCAGTTTTGGCCTAAAGAAAGATTGAGCTTCTGAATAATTGGTGACGCCCCGCTGAGCCAAAAGATTGGCAATAACCATATTGACATTTAACGCTGCCGATAAATGCTTTATGATATTAATATCGCCTTCATTTTTTATATTCCAGACTTTACTCATGGGGTTATTTCAGAACAATCAATATTAGTGTTAAAAATTTCTCAAAGATAGGAAATGAACTCAGATTAGGAAAGTAAAACCGTCCTATAAATCCACATTCTGTTAACAAAAATGTGTTTTATTTTTATTTTGACTTAATATCAATAAAAGCTTAGTCATTTATTAAGACAAGAGATCCTGGATAATAGCTGTTAGGCTCAAGGCAAGATTCGAGAGATTGCAATTGACAGGTCAGTGATCAAAAGTCTTTTATCTATTGTAAGATATGAAGACAGAAGATTTTAGATAATAGAAAAAAGACATGCTCAAAAAGGTTTTGAAGTTCTTGTCTTTTGTCTAAAGTCTAATGTCTAAAGTCTAATATCTCTATTTACAGCATTTAAACAGCTAATATTAGACATGCAAGTTCTCCCTTTCACTTTTAATATCTAATACTTTGTTATCTTTGCCGGGAATTTTTTGAAAATTTTAACAGCAAGAACGAATGAGCATAATTGATTTAAGCGAACAAGAAATTATAAGGCGCAACTCCTTGCAAAAGATGCAGGAAATGGGCATTAACCCCTACCCTGCTGCTGAATTTCCCGTAAATGTTTCCGTACTTGAAATAAAAGAAAACTATAAACCTGAGATCAATAACTTTCAGGAAGTAGTAATTGCAGGCCGTATCATGAGCCGCCGCATTATGGGTAAAGCTTCGTTCGCTGAATTACAGGATTCAACAGGCAGAATTCAATTATACATTAACAGGGATGAGATTTGCCCGGATGAGGACAAAAGCCTGTACAATGACGTATTCAAAAAGCTACTGGACATTGGAGATGTCGTAGGGGTAAAAGGTTATGCTTTTATCACCAATGTTGGGGAACTCTCGGTTCATGTAAAGGAGTTTTTTGTGCTGAGCAAATCACTTCGTCCACTGCCGGTTGTAAAGGAAAAAGACGGACAGCTGTTTGATGCTGTTACCGATCCTGAAATGAGATATCGTCAGCGTTATGTCGATTTGATTGTCAACCCGCAGGTGAAGGATACATTCATCAAGCGCACCAAAATTATCAATACCATGCGTGAGTTTTTCAACGAGCAGGGATACCTGGAAGTTGAAACACCTATTTTGCAATCCATTCCGGGAGGTGCCACTGCCCGCCCGTTTATTACCCACCACAACGCGTTAAACATCCCGCTATACTTAAGGATCGCCAACGAGCTTTATTTAAAAAGACTCATTGTCGGAGGCTTTGACGGAGTTTATGAATTTGCCAAGGACTTCCGTAATGAAGGAATGGACCGTACACACAATCCCGAGTTCACGGTCATGGAAATTTATGTAGCCTATAAGGACTACCTCTGGATGATGAACTTTACCGAGGAGATGATTGAACGCGTAGCCATAGCCTTGCATGGTACCACCAAAGTTCAGCTGGGTGACAAGGAAATTGATTTCAAACGTCCGTTTAAACGCGTGACCATGTATGAGGCCATTAAGGAACATACGGGTTTCGACATTGCAGGCAAGACGGAAGAAGAATTACGCGATATTTGCAAGCAGCTGGGCCTTGATACCGATCCCACCATGGGAAAGGGCAAGCTGATTGACGAGATTTTTGGAGAGAAATGTGAACACCATTATATTCAACCTACCTTTATTATTGATTACCCGGTTGAGATGTCGCCCCTTACCAAGAAACACCGTTCGGTAGAAGGACTTACCGAGCGCTTTGAGTTGATGGTAAACGGCAAGGAGCTGGCCAATGCCTATTCTGAGCTGAATGATCCAATTGAACAGCGTTCGCGTTTTGAGGATCAGATGCGTCTTTCAGAAAAAGGCGATGATGAGGCCATGTTCATCGATCAGGACTTTTTACGTGCACTGGAATACGGCATGCCCCCTACTTCAGGGATGGGAATTGGTATTGACCGTTTGACCATGTTTATGACCAATAACCTTTCCATTCAGGATGTACTTTTCTTCCCACAGATGAAACCGGAAAAGACGGCTGAGGCTGCAGACCCGGATGAAAAATTTGTTGAACTGGGCATTCCTGTTGAATGGGTGGAGGTAATTAAGAAAATAGGGTTAAAAAAAGTTAAAGAGTTAAAAGAAGTTAAAGCAAGCAAATTTTTTAACGACATTTGTGGATATAACAAGAAGAACAAGCTGGGCCTGACAAATCCTTCATTGGAAGAAGTGAATAAGTGGCTATCATAACCGGTAAATTATATAAATGTTTGCAAAATCAAAAATAGCAATAATCGGTAGTGGAAGTTGGGCCACAGCATTGGCAAAGATTCTTTTGCATAATGTTGAAAGCATTAACTGGTATTTTCGCAGTGCTGAAAATATTGAACAGTTTAACCGATTTAAGCATAATCCCAGCTATTTGCGGGGAGTAGAGTTTGATGTCAGCAGGATTCATTTCTTTAATGACATCAATGAGGCTGTTGAAGGCGTTGACATTGTAGTACTTACCATTCCTTCGGCATTTTTAAAAGAAGCAATGTCAAGTGTTCATGTGGACCTTAACCCTAAATTTATTGTTTCGGCCATTAAGGGCATCGTTCCGGAGGATAACCTGATTGTGGGCCAGTATCTGCATCAGTATTTCAACATTCCCTATGAACGGATTGGCGTAATTGCCGGACCTTGTCATGCGGAAGAAGTAGCCCTGGAACGTTTATCCTATCTTACCATCGCCTGCCCGGATGTGAAAAGAGCACGTAATTTTGCCTTTCATTTGGAATGTCCATACATCCGCACCCATGTCTCTGATGATATTTACGGCACTGAATATGCTTCTGTGCTGAAAAATGTGGTAGCCATAGCTTCGGGTATTGTCCATGGATTACGTTATGGCGATAATTTCCAGGCCGTACTGATATCCAATGCCATCCAGGAAATCAAACGTTTTGTGGATAAGGTACATCCGATTACCCGCGACATTAAAAGCTCAGCCTATTTGGGCGATTTGCTGGTAACAGCCTATTCACAATTCTCACGTAACCGCACGTTTGGCACCATGATCGGCAAAGGCTATTCGGTCAGAACGGCCCAGCTCGAGATGCATATGGTTGCTGAAGGTTATTATGCAGCCAAATCAATCAAGGAAATCAATGAAGAATTCAGGGTGAATATGCCCATTGCCGAAGCTGTTTACAACATCTTGTATGAAAACATCTCCCCGGCCATTGAGATCCGCCTGTTAACTGAAAATCTTAGATAATATAATAGCACAATGGAAAAGATATCCCTAAATTTTGAGAAGACTCTTGAATTCATTTCAAAAGACTCGATCTTCTCATACAAAAAAGACATTGAAAGTTACAACCATGCCCTTTTCAACAAAACAGGAGAAGGCAATGACTTCCTGGGCTGGACAACCTTACCTACCAGTATTTCTGAAGCAGAATTGGCCGATTATGAGGCTACAGCAGCTAAGATGATTGGAAAAAACATCGACATCTTTGTAGTAATCGGCATCGGTGGTTCCTACCTTGGAGCCAAGGCAGTTGTTGATGCCCTTTCTGACAGTTTTGCTCATCTGAAAGTACGCAAAAGCCCATTCATCCTGTTTGCCGGACAGAATATCAGTGAAGACTATTTGTTTGAGCTGCGTGAACTGCTGAAAACAAAAGAGTATGCAATGGCTGTGATTTCCAAATCAGGAACTACCACAGAGCCTGCACTTGCTTTCAGACTGTTAAAACAGGATATTGAAGAAAAATACGGTAAAAAAGAAGCCTGCGACAGAATTGTAGCAGTAACCGATGAAAAAAGAGGAGCTTTACGTTCATTAGCCACTACTGAAGGCTACAAGACATTTGTGATTCCTGATGATGTAGGCGGACGTTATTCTGTACTTACACCTGTTGGATTGCTGGCCATAGCTGTTGCCGGATTTGACATCCGCGCCCTTGTTAAGGGAGCTGTCGATATGCAGCAGGCTTCAGGGGTAAATGTTCCTTTCGAAGAAAACCTACCAGCTCAGTATGCGGCTGTTCGCAACGAATTGTATAAACATGGAAAGAAGATTGAGATTTTCGTGAATTACAATCCCAAGCTTCATTTCCTGGCAGAATGGTGGAAACAGCTGTACGGGGAAAGTGAAGGCAAAGAAGGCAAGGGTATTTTCCCGGCTTCTGTAGACAACACTTCAGATTTGCATTCAATGGGACAATACATTCAGGAAGGCGAACGCACCTTATTTGAAACAGTAGTTTCAGTGGCAAGCCCTGATCGTGAAGTACGCATCCCAAAAGATGCGGATGATCTTGACGGATTGAATTTCCTTGCCGGCAAGCGTGTGGATGAAGTGAACAAGATGGCTGAACTGGGTACCATGTTAGCCCATGTGGATGGTGGAGTTCCCAACATTCAGGTGGTACTGCCCAAGTTGAATGAATACTATCTTGGACAGTTGATCTACTTCTTTGAACTGGCTTGCGGGTTAAGCGGCTATACATTGAAAGTGAATCCATTTGACCAGCCTGGGGTGGAAGCTTACAAAAAGAACATGTTTGCCCTTTTGGAAAAGCCGGGCTATGAAGAAGCAACAAAAGCTATCAAAAAAAGACTTTAATTGAAGAAATACTATCAAAGTAAAAAGAGAAATCTCCGCAGGGAGATTTCTCTTTTTTTATGGAGTAAACTTATAGCAAGGTTCATTTAGACAATTCCCTAATTGCACTATCCTGTATAACAAAATCTCCATTCTTAATACGGTCAACAGCTTCGTTCAGTTCTTTATTATATTGTTTGCGCGAAATTGGTTTTACATCTTTATCAATGTTTAAAAAACTCTTAACCACTTCCAAAAGCAAAACTTGTTGTTTGTTTGATAGCAATG
>DATGYU010000296.1:0-12211 GCA_035297625.1 Prolixibacteraceae bacterium | reverse complement strand
GTGGGCATTGGGGGTAGTTACACTGTTATTGTTTTTCTGGTGGCTGCTGAAGGACCCGACCAATAAGTTTACGGAAAGCATTCCGGGAGCGGATAACAGAGGGGCAGATTCGACAAGTGCCGGAGGAGTGGTGGAGATCGGCAAGAACTTTCAGCTGTTTGGAACTTCGGCTTCTGTCTCCAAGGCATCCTGGACACAATTCAGAGGCGCCGATAAAGACAACATTGTAAAGAATTCTGTGGCCCTGAAAGATAGCTGGGCGGGTAATCAGCCTGAGATTTTGTGGTCGGTAGGTTTGGGTGAAGGCCATGCCGGTCCAGCCGTATTTGAGGGCAAAGTATACGTGATGGATTACGATGAAGCCAAACGTGAAGATGCCCTGCGCTGTTTTTCTCTGGAAGATGGCAAGGAACTATGGCGCCGTTCTTATAAAGTAAGCTTAAAAAGAAATCACGGCATGTCGCGTACTGTGCCTGCCGTTACCGCTGATTACGTGCTGACCATTGGTCCAAGATGTCATGTGATGGCCGTAAAGCGTGAAACGGGCGACTTCTTGTGGGGCATTGATATGGTGCAGCAATATAAGTCAGAAGTGCCGCTTTGGTTTACCGGCCAATGCCCGCTGATCGACAACAATAAAGCCATCCTTGCTCCCGGGGGCACAGCCTTACTGATAGCCGTGGATATGGCCACCGGAAAAGTACTGTGGGAGACACCCAATCCCTCCAATCTGAAGATGTCGCACTCTTCGGTGATGCCCTGGACTTTCAACGGAAAGAAAATGTATGTTTACAGCGCTGTAGGGGGCATTGTTGGAGTGTCGGCGGAAGGAGCGGATGAAGGAAAGATTCTGTGGCAATCGACAGCCTGGAACCATGCGGTAGTAGCACCTGCCCCGGTATGCTTCGCGAATGGAAGAATATTCCTGACAGCCGGTTATGGTGCCGGTAGTATGATGATTAAAGTAACCCCTTCGGGAGCCGACTATAAAGTGGATGTCTTAAAGCAATATTTACCCAAGGACGGGATGGCCTGTGAACAGCAGACCCCCGTGGTATGGCAGGGGATGATGCTTGGCATTCAGCCAAAAGATGCAGGGCCTTTGCGCAATCAGCTGGTTTGCGTAAGTCCTGACGACGTGACAAAGATTATCTGGACTTCGGGCAAAGAGGGCCGTTTTGGATTAGGTCCTTACCTGATTGCCGATAATAAGATGTTTCTGCTGAGCGACGACGGTACGCTGACTATGATTAAACCCGACAGTAAAAAATATGTACAGATGGCTCAGAAAAAGCTGTTTGACGGGCATGATGCCTGGGCTCCGATGGCCCTTGTGGATGGCCGCTTACTGTTAAGGGATGCCAACACATTGTATTGTGTAAATGTAAGCCAATAAGAAGATGAACCGTAAATTAATAAATTGGATATTGATCTGTCTTGCTGTAGGAATCGTTGTCATTATTGGCAAGGATTTTATTGGCAATAAGGCTGGTAAGAATAAGGAAAACCCTTATAAATATGATGTGTCCGAGTTTCGTAAAGTGGATTCAACAAAAATACTTTTTAATGAAGCCGTCACTTTTGCTGTGAATGCTGAAGAGCCCAAAGGAATTGCTGTTGCCGGTAAACAGATTATTGTGGTTACCGATAAGCAGTTTTTGAAATATGACTATTCGGGCAAGGAATTGTTGAAAAAGGAATTACCTGATACTGCTGACTGTGTAACAACTGGTAAAAACGGGGATATATGGGTAGGCTTTCGCCATTCTGTAGCCAGGTTCGATCAGCAAGGTATTCTTCAGAAACAATGGAGCCCGTTTGATGAGCAGTCTGTTATCACTTCCCTGGCCGTTGCAGATGACAAGGTATTTGTCGCGGATGCCGGAAACCGGATGGTTTATGAATGCAACTTAAACGGCCAGATAATGTCCAAAATAGGGGAGAAGGACTCCATTAAAGGGATTCCCGGATACGTGATACCCAGCCCTTATTTTGATCTTGCACTGGATGATAATAACTACCTGTGGGTGGTCAATCCAGGTCGCCATTCTTTTGAGAATTACAACCATGATGGTTCCCTGCGCACCAGCTGGGGATTGACCAGCTTTAAGATAGAAGGCTTCAGTGGATGCTGCAACCCTGCCCACATGGCGATCATGGCTGATAATTCATTTATCACCAGTGAAAAAGGAATGCCCCGTATAAAGCTTTACGGGCAACATGGCGACTTTCAGGGGGTAGTAGCCTCTCCTGCCATGTTTGATGAGGACAGTTACCTTGCTCCCGATATTGCTATTGATGCGGACCAGCGTGTTGTAGCGCTGGATTTTGAACGTAAACAGGTACGAATTTTTGAAAGAAAACCCGATGGAAACAACTAGAAGAGATTTTTTCAGAAAGGCCGGACAGCTTACCTTTCTATCAGCATTGATTGGAGGGCCACTCTATTTGTTGAGCATAGACCGCGTTCAGCTGGACGGGTGTGCCGACAATAAGTTTTGTAATCAATGTCAAAAACTAAATACCTGCTCTTTGGATCAGGCTAAAAAATATAAAGACAATGAACGGTAATAAAGAGCCTAAAAGCATTGAACGGCGCCGGTTTATCCGGAGTGGGATGCAGATGGCACTGGCCGTTTCGCTGGGTGGGATCGCAGGTGTTTCTTTGCTCAAGTCAACCTCAAAAGAGTTGGTCTGGCAAATAGACCCTTTTAAATGCGTACAGTGCGGTCGTTGTGCCGATGAATGTGTGATGACTCCTTCCGCGGTAAAATGCGTCCATGCCTACGATTTATGCGGCTATTGCGATTTATGCGGAGGCTATCTGAAGCCGGATGCCAATGCCAGGACTACGGCGGCCGAGAATCAGCTTTGTCCTACGGCAGCCATTAAACGCAGGTATATCGAAGATCCTTATTTTGAATACGTTATTGAAGAGGATTTATGCATCGGCTGTGCTAAATGTGTGGCAGGTTGTACATCCTTTGGCAACGGATCACTGCATCTGCAGATACGCCACGACAGGTGCAAAAACTGCAACGATTGCGCCATTGCAAGGGTTTGTCCAGCCGATGCTTTTCAGCGGGTACCGGTGGATACTCCTTACCTGATTAAAGGTGATTTCACCAAGGGCAAAGGAAAGAAAGCTTAAGGTGCATTACTCTGGATAACCATCAAAGTTAAATGGATTTATGGATATGCAACTTGAGAAAATTCAAACAAAGATCTACGATATAAGGGGGCAAAAGGTCATGCTGGATTATGACCTTGCCGAATTGTATGAGGTTGAAACAAAAAATTTGAACCTATCTGTTAAGCGTAATATAAATAGGTTTCCTTCTGATTTTATGTTTCAGCTTACCAATCTTGAGTGGCAAAGTTTGAGGTTGCAAATTGAAACCTCAAAAGGCAGAGGTGGAACAAGGTATTTACCTTATGCTTTTACGGAACAGGGTTTAGCTATGTTGAGCGGTATCTTAAATTCAGAAAAGGCCATTGCTGTAAATATTGCCATTATGCGGGCCTTTGTTTTTATGAGGCAATATGCATTGACGCATAAAGATTTGACTGAGAAATTGCTGGAACTTGAGACCAGGTACGACAAACAATTTAATGATGTCTATGATGCCATTAATTTCTTATTGAAAAAGGATAGTCGGGAAACGGAGCAAAAACAGCGCAAAAGAATAGGATTTAAAAATGATGAAGCTATTTAGACAATATTTCTTATTGATATCGATATTGCTTTTCGGAGCAATACAATCCTTTGGAGCGGATGCCCGGCAGCGTTTTCCAAAACCTGAATTTGATTCAGGATATACGCAGCCGCATACTACTATTCCCGGAGCAAGGTTTTTGACGCTGGAATACCTGGATGTATTTGTTTTGCTGATCGCCTTATCGCTTACCAGCTGGTTTTTGCTAAAGAAAAGATCACGCAAGGGGGTATTCTGGGTGTCGGTATTCTCCTTGCTGTATTTTGGTTTCTACCGCGAAGGATGTATCTGTTCCATAGGTGCCATCCAGAATGTGGTTTTGGGAATGGTTGATCCAACCTATGCGATTCCACTTACCGCTTTACTGTTCTTTTTAATTCCACTGGCCTTCGCGCTATTTTATGGCCGTGTCTTTTGTGGTGGAGTTTGTCCCTTGGGCGCAATACAGGATATCATCGTGTTAAAGCCCATAGAACTTCCCAAATGGATTCAGAAAGTACTGGCCCTGATCCCTTACTTTTATTTAGGGCTGGCTATATTATATGTGGCCACCAGATCGGAGTTCATCATCTGCAGATATGACCCGTTTGTTGGGATCTTCAGGTTGGATGCTCCATTCCACATGCTGATACTGGGTGCTTTATTCTTATTGGTGGGTGTGTTTGTAGCCCGTCCTTATTGCAGGTTCTTTTGCCCCTATGGCGTATTGCTGGGATGGATGTCCAGGTTTTCCTCCAAACACATGACCATCACCCCTTCGGCCTGTATTCAATGTAAGCTTTGTTCCAACTCATGTCCGTTTGGGGCAATCGACGAGCCAGTTGTGGAAACCGGTAAACGCCGCAGTAATGTAAACCGCCTGATGACCTATTTTGTACTCCTGCCATTGTGGATAGGAATAGGTGGATGGGCAGGTTCGATGATGCATGTGCCGCTCTCACGCTTTAACCAGACCGTTTACCTGGCCGAACTGATAGTAGAGCATCCCGAGGTGAAAAATGACCCAAATAATATTGATGTACGTACTTTCATGAGCTCCGGTAAGTCGACAGATCAGCTGGTAGTTGAGGCCGATGGTATTCGCCGTCAGTTCTACTATGGAGGATGGATACTGGGAGGCTTTATGGGATTGGTAATTGGTACAAGCCTGATCGGTTTGTCCACTTTCAGAAAGAGGGAGGACTGGGAGCCCAATAAAGCCAACTGTGTAAGTTGTGCCCGCTGTATGGATTATTGCCCTGTAAAACGAGAAGTCTGATGTATTTACAATTAGACAATTTACGATTTACTATTTATGCTTTAAACAACTGACATTTAATTATATAACCATAAAACGGATAAACCATCTAACATTAAATATTTATCATTTCTAATGAATACTTCAACAACCGATAAGATTAAGCTGGCAAGACTGATTGCCTGGATTGCAGCTGCATTTTCACTGATGGTGGCTGTTCTGCTGATCGCCAATTTTGCGCAGACCAAGCTGAATGATCCCATCGATAATAAGACCATACCGGCGCTGGTCAAACAGTTAAGCCAGGACCCATCCAATGAGAGTCTTAAAGCAGAGATACGTGCTTTCGACCTGATGGCCCGTAAGGCATATTTTACCAGTCAATGGCAATTGCGCACAGGCAGCTACCTTTTGTTGTTAGGAGTTATCATTTTGATTCTTGCTGTTCGTTATATTTTGGCAGCCAAATCAAAGCTTAACGACATTGACAGTATCGATAAGGTAAACGGGCTGGATCAGCTGGTAGCTCAAAAATGGGTAATCTATGTGGGCTCCGGGTTGATTGTACTTGCGCTTACTTCCGGATTCTTGTCCTACAATTCGCTGAAAGAATACATGGTCAATGAGAATATTGTTGCACAGGAAACACAAGCTGCAGAACCAGCCGTTCAGGCTACCCCTGTTTCAGCAACACCACCGGTGAGCGGGGATTCTTCATCAACCGCGGTAAATACTCCGGTAGCAGAGAACGCTGTCGCCGCTGAAGTTCCAGTTGCAACGGCCTCTGATGCTGCCGCTGCTCCTGCAGCAGCCGTACCTGCAGGCTTTCCTTCAACCGCTGAGTTAAAAGCCAACTATCCCTTCTTTCGTGGACCTGAAGGGAATGGGGTGGCTTATCAGAAAAATACCCCTATTGACTGGAATGGCGCTGCCGGTAAAAACGTGCTGTGGAAGGTCAAAGTACCCAAGGCTGGTTTTAGTTCTCCTGTCATTTGGGGAAATCAACTATTTGTGACAGGCGCGGATGCACAGTCAAGGGTGGTGTACTGCTATGATAAAAATACAGGCAAATTGATGTGGGAAGCTGCTGCGGATAACATACAGGGCTCTCCGGCCAAGATGCCTAAAGTAAATACCGATACCGGTCTGGCGGCTCCTACCATGGCTACCAACGGGCGTGCTGTGTTTGCCATATTTGCTACCGGCGATGTTCTGGCACTGGATATGGCCGGCAAACGCTTATGGGCCCGTAATCTTGGGGTACCTGACAACCATTACGGACATTCGTCATCATTGATCCTTTATAAAGATAAATTGCTCGTTCAGTACGATACCAACAAGGCGGGTAAACTGATAGGACTTAATACCGCTACAGGTGAAACAGCATGGGAAACTGTAAGAAGTTCCAAGATATCGTGGTCTTCACCCATATTGGTTAATACAGGCAATCATATGGAGCTGATACTTACTACCAATCCCAATGTGAATGGCTATAACCCAGAAACCGGGAAAGAGCTGTGGAACATTGCCTGTCTTTCGGGTGAAGTAGGACCTTCTGCAGGTTATTCTGATGGGATGGTATTTGCTGCAAACGAATATGCCAAGCTGGTAGGAATTAAGATTGGGGGCACCCCTGAGGTGGTCTGGGAAGCTGATGAGTTTCTGCCAGAAGTTTCCAGTCCGCTGGCTGTAAACGGATTACTTTATGTGGCCACTACTTATGGTGTTTTTGCCTGTTATGATGCTAAAAGCGGTGAGAAACTATGGAGCCAGGAATATGGTGATGCATTTTATTCTTCCCCTGTGTATGCTGACGGGAAAGTTTATATTACCGATATGTCAGGCAAAACGCGTATCGTAAAAGCCACCAAAGATTATCAATTGGTAAGTACTGCCGAACTGGGCGAAAAAGCGGTTTGCTCTCCCGTATTTGCCGATAACAGAGTTTACCTGAGGGGGATGAACCAATTGTATTGTCTGGGTTCAAAATGATAATGATGCTTCATAAGCGCAATATCCTTTGCCGTTGGCTTTAGCCAACGGATAATTGTCAAAATCAAAAGAAGTGAATAAAGAACAAAATATCATACAGGTTGTCGATCAGATCATTGCCGATAAAGGAGGAGAGGCCAAATCGGTCATACCTGTCCTGCAGGCGATACAAAATACCTTCAACTACCTCCCTGAAGAGGCATTGAAGTATGTATGCGAAAAAACAGACATTACTCCTGAGCAGATCATCGGGGTGGCTTCTTTTTATTCGCAGTTCAGGATGCAGCCTGTAGGTGAGCATATCATCAAGGTATGCGTGGGAACCGCTTGCCACGTAAAAGGAGCAGGACAGGTTTACGATGCGCTGCGCCGTCATTTCAACCTTACCGGCCATGAAGAAACGGATGCTTCCCGTAAATATACCATCGAAAAGGTGTCCTGTCTGGGATGCTGTACACTGGCCCCTGTAGTTCAGATTGACGAGGTGACCTATGGCCATGTGGCTTCCGATAAGGTAGCCACTGTGCTGGCTGACTTTGAAAAACATTCCGTAATTGGAGGTAATCGTAAAGGCCTGTTCCGCAATGTGGATGGTTCCGATATTCAGGGTGAAATACGCATAGGTCTAGGCTCTTGCTGTGTGGCTTCGGGGAGTGAAGAGGTAAAAAAAGCTGTTGAAGAGACCATTGAAAATACTGGTATCAAGATAAGCCTTAAAAACGTGGGCTGTGTGGGTATGTGCCATCAGGTTCCGCTGGTAGAGGTAATACCCCATGATCAAAAACCAACTCTTTATGCCAAGGTAAAGCCTGAAGAGATACAAGGGATCATTGCCAACCATTTTAAGCCACAGAGCACTTTTGGGATGCTTAAAAACAGTGTTTATAAGTTCTTCGAGAGCGTTCAGACCGATACTGTTTGGGATGGCGTAAAACAATATTCCATTGATGCCCGCGAAAAGCAGGTATCCGACTTTTTGGATCGCCAAATACCTATTGCTACCCAATACCGTGGAATCATTAACCCTCTGGATATTGAAGAATACAGACGACATGAAGGCTTTGCTGCCATGAAAACTGTTTTGTTTGATATGACTCCGGAGGAGGTTGTCCAGACCATTAAGGACAGCGGTCTGAGAGGCAGGGGAGGGGCTGGGTTCCCAACAGGAGTGAAATGGAGTTTGGTGGCTGAAAACAAATCAGATGTAAAATACCTGATTGTCAATGGGGATGAGGGTGACCCCGGAGCTTTCATGGACCGAATGCTACTGGAATCTTACCCCTACCGGGTGATTGAAGGGATGGTAATCGGGGCCAAGGCGGTAGGGGCAACACATGGTTATTTCTATATCAGGGCTGAATACCCGCTGGCTGTAAGACGTATCCGCCAGGCATTGATCAACTGTCGTGAACAGAACCTGATAGGCGATCATATCATGGGCTCCGGCTTTTCTTTCGATGTGGATATCTATGAGGGAGCAGGCGCCTTTGTCTGCGGAGAAGAATCTGCCCTGATGGCCTCTATTGAAGGACAGCGAGGATTTCCGCGTATCCGTCCTCCATTTCCTGCAGTAAGCGGTTTATGGAAAAAGCCTACACTGATCAACAATACCGAGACTTTTGCGCAGGTATCCTATATCATCCGCGAAGGGGCTGCCAAATTCTCTTCTATCGGTAGCAAAACAAGTAAAGGAACCAAAGTATTCGCCCTTGCGGGTAAAGTAAACCGTGGCGGACTGATTGAAGTGCCCATGGGGATTACCGTCAGGCAGATCGTGGAAGAGATAGGCGGTGGTGTGCAGAATGGAAAGAAATTCAAGGCTGTGCAGATTGGTGGACCATCCGGTGGCTGTGTTCCTTACCAGCTTTATGATACTCCGATTGATTATGAATCATTGACCCAGGTGGGCGCTATGATGGGATCAGGCGGTCTGGTTGTACTGGATGAGGATGACTGCATGGTCGATATTGCCCGTTATTTCCTTTCCTTTACCCAGAATGAATCCTGTGGTAAATGTACCTTCTGTCGTGTTGGTACCAAACGAATGCTGGACATCCTTACCAAAATAACCAACGGGAAAGGTACGCTGAAAGACCTTGATGAATTGGAATACCTTGCCGACTGGACCAAAAAGGGCAGCCTTTGCGGATTGGGCAAATCTGCCCCTAATCCCATCCTGTCCACACTAAGATACTTCCGCGAGGAATACCTCGCTCATATCGAAGGAAAATGCCCTTCAGGCAAATGTCAGGCCCTGATTAAATACCAGATCAACGACCTTTGCATCGGCTGTACCAAATGCGCCCAGAAATGCCCCACCGAGGCCATTCTGTTTAAGCCGCACGAAAAGCATGAAGTGATCACTGATCTTTGCATCAAATGTGATGCCTGTCGACAGGTTTGCCCGGTGGAAGCGGTGGAAATCGTCTAAAATACGAATTGTATAATAAATAATTAATTAAAGTTGCTAGCTATTGGCTATTGGCAACTGGCTGCTGGCAAAACAGGCCCCGAAATTTTAACATAGCTGCTGTTCAAAGCATTTTTGCTCCGAGAAACTCGGGGCCAGAAGCCAGAAGCCCTTTTTTGCTATTCATTTCTTGTTCAGGTTACCAGATTCTTATAACTGGCAACTTGCGTTAATTAGAGTTCGACCTAAGTAAATGAGCTTTGATACACAGGTGCATTTACTCAATCCCATTAATCTTTGATGCAGCGAACGGATACGGCGCAAAATTCATAGTAACTGCTCCTTACAAATTCTTTGTTGGTGGAGCGAATATAACGGTAATATGCATTATAGGTAAATGCTTCTGAGCTGCTCCAAAAGCAGCTGGAATTTCCCAAGTCAATGAATTTGCCTTCGTGGTTACGATAGCCCGCCGGAAGTGCAGTAAAACCGGTCTTATCACGGTTATCAGCGTAACTGTTATTTCCCGGAGAACCAGAACTTTCACAATATGACCACCCCTTGGTTGAGGCAAGAGCCAAAGCAACTTTATTTCTGGAGTTTGTACCATCATAATTGTACCTGTTGGAGATCAGGTAGTTTTCCAATTCAGTCCATTCTGCATCACTTGGAATATGCCACCCGTCGGGGCACAATCTACGGCGATCCATTACCGCATACCAGGTATATAAGCGACCATATTTAGTTGCATTCTTTTCTAATCCATCGTATGCCCACTGGTAAACAGGATCTGTATAATACATAATAGGTAATGTGGCAGGAGTGGTAGTTGCAATGGGATCCCCATTGGCAAACCTAGTAGTCCGAAGGTTTTCAGCCATCCATTCCTGGTTCCCGATTGTGATGGTATTGTATGTATTTCCATCAATATCTGTTATTAAATCATTGGTTTTAAAGGACACGAGATTTCCGTATAATACCCTTCCATTTTTAATAACATAGGACCTTATGAAATAGGAAGTATTGGGCAATAACCCAGTTAAAGTGTTTGTAAAGTTCCCAGTTCCTTTTCCATTGCTTGTTTTATGGTCTTCAATGGTTGGATTTACTTCAGTATTCCAACAAATTCCCCGGCCAGTTATGGCTAATGCATCTTCCCATTCAATGGTTCCTCCAGAGATAGCGGTTACAGATCCAATGTTAAACGCTTCCTCCGTAATAATGAGCGGATGGTTCTCATCCTTTTTACAACCACTCGCAAAAGTAATAAGGACAATTGTACTCAAAATCAGGAAGTATATTGAATTGTGTATTTTTATATTCATGGTTCAATACTAAATTGAATACCTGAGTGTTAAAAGAGACGATGATTAGGTGCTGGCTTTAAACACTATAGATATGCTATGATATTTTATTAATTATCAACAATTAATTTATAGGATTTTAACTCATTCTTTAAAGGAATAGTAATAATATATATACCATTTGTCAATGGGTGCAGATTAATATTATTCAACCCTTTTTCAAGCACATCAGTTTTAACACACTGTCCCCGAATGTTATAAATATGAAAGGATGAATACGAATTGCTTGTATTTTCAATCCTTAGGATATCCTTTACAGGATTAGGAAATATTCTGAAAGAAATATCTTTGGACAGGTTGCTATTATCTAAATTAGTGGTCAGATCTGGAGTATTGTAATAGTAATATTGTTTTTTCCGCAATTCCCACTGGATGCCTGTTTCGTTCCACGCATAGTCTTTGCGAAGCTGAAGCTTATCAATTGTATTGTATTCAAAATCTGTTTTATTAGCCGGAATCATTTCATTTTGCAAGGTGTCGATGATGGAATAGATACGTGATGCCAAACCACCATTTGCATAATAGGAATAGTCGACTTTGGAAACACTTTTCCATTGTCCGGCATTAAAACTCCAGTAAGAAGCAAGCAAACTTGTAACTCTGTTATCGGAATCATAAATATAGTCATATTTTATTTTTCCTGAATAAAACCATACATAGTCCATCGTTCGATTGTATTGTATAATGCCCGACACGTTTTTATTAAAATCATAACTATATTCTTCTTTATGAGGAATTTCATAATGTGATAGGGCTATCTTACTTACCTTTATTCCGGCTGCATCGTAGAAGTCCTGAGTTTCTGCCCAGGCACCCCAATATTGGTAATTCTCATCGTAGATCAGATAGCTGTAGGTTGTTTGATGCCCTGACATATCGTATGTATACACATATTTTGATAAATAATTCATGAGATTGGTACCCTCTGAATGTAAAAAACCTTTGGAAGAAACAATATCAAAATGGTAAAACCTCCAATCATTAAACATTACAGTTGTTAATTTGCCTGTTTTGTTGTATAGATATTCATATTGATTGTTCAACATCTTTTTATAATAATCGTTCCAGATGTAATTCGACTTATTCTTTAAAACTCCCGTTGCATTGTACGTTAATAATGTCCTGTCAACCAAAATGGAATCCTTCAATGAATTGAATTGATAGGTGCGCGTAGAATCCAGCAAAGAAGGAACAGCCTCTGCCTTTTTCAATTGATAAACAGCCATAAAATTTTTTTCCATTTCCCCGATCTGGCTTGAAATCCTGGAATATACCAACGAATCCTGGTGCTTTACAGGTTGACTATGTTTGTTGGAATGATCATTTGACTGCGAGAAGGTTATCGTTGGGATGATCAGTAATAGAAATATTGTGTTTTTCATCGTTCTATTCCCTTTCTATTTAATTGAAGGTTTAGCATTTGGTCTGATTGAGGGAGGGGAAAGAAATAAGTTTGCAAGTTTGGTTTCCATGGGAAGGCAGGCCCATCGTT
>DATGYU010000295.1:0-5445 GCA_035297625.1 Prolixibacteraceae bacterium | reverse complement strand
AACTGCCTGATCGGCCTGCAGCCTTGTGCTACCCATGCTGCCGAGGAAAGACCCTGTCCGGTGCATGCCCGCTTTGGTCCTATCCGTGCCCAGCTGCTTCAGTTTTACCAGGAAACCACCATTGAGGCCATCCTGGGCGATATGACCGGTATTGAAGATTTGATAAAGCTATAAACCAGTTCTGTTGGCAGGAATCTATATTCATATCCCTTTTTGCAGGAAGCGCTGCCATTATTGTGATTTCTTTAAATCAACCGATTTAAGGCAGAAAGCCAGGTTACTGACCGCCCTGAACAAGGAATTGAAAGTAAGAGCCGGGGAACTGTCTTTGGATACTGTCCAAACCATTTACCTGGGAGGAGGTACCCCATCGGTTTTACTTATGGATGAACACAAGTTGCTTCTTGATACCATTCATGAGAATTACCAGGTAGCAGAGGATGCTGAAATCACCATGGAGGCCAATCCCGATGATTTGTCCCAGGCCATCCTTTCGGCTTTAAGGCAAACCGGATATAACCGACTGAGTATGGGTATCCAGTCATTTGCAGAATCAGACCTTCAGCTAATGAACCGCCGTCACGGGGTAATGCAGGCCGTACAATCGGTCAAATGGGCCAAAAGGGCTGGTTTTAATAACCTGAGCATTGATTTGATATACGGGCTTCCCAACCAGAGCCTGCATGAGTGGGAACGCAATGTTCGTATTGCCATTGAGCTGGACGTGGAGCATATTTCGGCCTATAACCTCACCTATCATGAAGGGACGGTCTTTTACGAGCAGCTTAAAAAAGGCATCCTGAAGGAACTGCCCGATGAGCTGAGCCTTGCGCAGTTTGAACTATTAATCAGGCTGTTAAAGGAAGCTGGTTATGAACATTACGAGATCTCCAATTTTTGCAAGCCGGGCTTTTATTCCCGTCATAATTCATCGTACTGGAAAAATGAAAAGTATTTGGGCATAGGTCCCTCGGCCCATTCTTTTGACCGGACACAAAGGCGTTGGAATGTTTCCTCTATCGGCAAATATATAGAAGGGGTGGAAAATGATCAGCCCTATTCTGAATCGGAAATCTTAAGTGAGCAGGACCGTTACAACGACTGTATTATCACAGGGCTGCGTACCGTTTGGGGGATTTCAGAAGAGTGGATTCATACTTCATTTTCTGGCAGGTATTATGAGCATTTTGAAAAATGCATGCAGAAATACTTACAGTTGGGGAAGGTGGAAAATTCAATGGGGAAGGTGAGAATCAGTGACCAAGGCCTGTTTATTTCCGATAAGATCATGGCTGATTTTATGGTAGTTGAATCCTGCTAAATATTGTTAATTGCCCTTAGGCTTTGTTTTATACAAGGTATAAATAGCTATCTTAGCAGCTTGAATAATTCTAACACAGTAATCCTGAAATTCGATAAAATGAAAATAAAGATTGTCAACCAATCCTCTAACCCACTGCCGGAATACAGTACCGTACATTCCGCGGGGATGGATCTTAGGGCCAATTTGTCACAGCCGATTGTACTCAAACCCCTGCAACGGGTACTGGTCCCAACCGGCCTGTTCATTGAATTGCCCGTAGGCCATGAAGCACAGATTCGTCCACGCAGCGGGCTGGCCCTTAAAAGAGGCATTACCGTGCTCAATTCCCCGGGCACCATTGACGCCGACTACAGGGGTGAAATCGGCATCATACTGATCAATTTGTCGGCTGAGGACTTTGTCATTGAACATGGTGAAAGAATTTGCCAGATGGTCATTGCCCGGCATGAACATATTGGATGGGAATTGGTTGAGATACTGGAAGAAACTGAACGCGGAAGCGGCGGTTTCGGTCATACAGGTAAAAAATAATACAGCATGAAAAACAAAATTATAGCAACGCTTGCCGTTATTTCCCTGCTGACAGTTTCCTGTGCCAGTACGAAAAAACAGGTAAAGCAAAGTGCAAAGGCCCCTGAGCATACCACTCAAACGGTCCTGTCGGAAGATGATAAAAATGAATTTGAATACACCTTTATTGAAGCCCTGAAGCAAAAGATGATTGGCAATCAGACGGCAGCCATGGCCTTATTTTCCAAATGCCTGGAGATTAATCCCAATGCTTCCTCGGCCATGTTTGAGATGGCTAAAATACACAGTGCCAACGGCGATCAGACCAGCGCCTCCCTTTTGCTGGAAAAGGCCATGCAAATAGAGCCGGAAAACAAATGGTACAAGATTCTGCTGGCCCAGATTTACCAGCAGGGAAAACAATACCAGAAAGCGGCCGATTTATACCGGCAACTTTATACGGCAGATCCTGAAAATCTGGAGTATCTGTATATGAATGCCGCCCTGATGAATTCGGCAGGCAAATACGATTTATCCATTCAGGCCTATGATGAACTTGAAAAAAAGGTGGGAGTGATTGACCAGATCTCCGTTGAAAAAGAACAGATTTACCAGGCGGCCGGCAAGAAGAAGGAAGCGCTGGCAGAGCTGGAAAAGCTCATTAAATCCAATCCCAATGAGCCTCGTTACTATGGCCTTTTAGCCGATTTTTACCTTTCGGAAAAAGATGAAGTCAATGCCTTGAAGTATTACAACAAGATACTGGAAATAGATCCGGACAACGGGTTTGTGATGTTCTCCCTTGCCTCCTATTACAAGAACAAGGGCGACAAGGAAAAAGCATGGGAATATGTGCGCAAGGGGTTTTCCAGCAAGACCGTGGAGGTGGATACTAAGATTCAGTATTACCTGATGATGACTTCCGACCCGGAAAAGCCGCTCTTTACCGAAGAGCAGGTAGAAGAACTGGTTAATATACTGATGAAAACCAACAGTGATGATCACCGCGTATATACGGTTTATGCCGAATACCTGATCCGCAAGGGAAAATTGCAGGAGGCAAGAGAGCAGCTTAGAAAAGTACTTGATAAAGATAAGGACAATTACCTGATCTGGGAACGGATGCTGATGCTAAGCAACGATTTGCTGGACTTTAAGAGCATTTATACCGATGCCACCACCGCTATTGAACTGTTTCCAAGCCAGCCTATCCTGTACGGGTTAAAAGCCGTGGCATGTCTTCAATTGCAAAAATACGACGAGGCGGTAAAAACACTCGAAGAGGGAGAACCTTATGTACTGGATAATAAACCCCTTAAAATACAATTTGACTTGTACCGTGCCGAGGCCAACTATAAACTCAACAAGGTGCAGGAGGCTTTTAAGGCTTTTGATGATGTAATTGAACTGGATCCGGAAAACTGGATGGCCATGAACAACTATGCCTATTACCTGTCGCTCAGAAATGAAGACCTGGAAAAGGCAGAAGTATTAAGCGGCAAGGCAGTAAAGGCCAATCCTGATAACCCGACCTACCTCGACACCTATGCATGGGTATTGTTTATGCGTAAGGATTATTCACTGGCCAAATTTTACATGGAAATAGCCCTTAAAAACGGGGGAGATAAAAACGGGGTGATTGTCGAACATTACGGGGACATTCTTTATATGCTCGGGAATAAGGACCAGGCCATGGAACAATGGAAAAAGGCACAGGCTACGGGAGACACCTCGGAATTTATTAACGAAAAGATCAAGCAGGGGCGCTACCTCGATAAATAACAACACGTGAGAAGGATTACAAAGGGTTCGGAAAGATTATTTTACTTTTTGATAGTATGTGTTTTACTGGGATTTTCTTCCTGTAAGACTACCCGTGTGGCAACCACTTCAAAGGCTGCCGTGAAACCGATGAGTACCACCAAGCTGATACGTAACATCGAGAACAACGCTTTTGACTATAAATACCTGTCAATAAAAAGAATTAACTGCCAGTTCGACAACGGACGTGTAAGCACCTCGTTTAAGGCCAGCCTGCAGGCTGAAAAGGATGAACAGATCACCCTGATGCTTAGTAAACTGAATATTCCGGTTGCGCGCCTGTGGCTTACCCCCGACAGCGTTAAATTCATCAATTACCTGGAGGATAGTTATTACCTGGATGACTACAGTTACTTAAGCCAGATGATGAACATGAACCTGGATTTTAACGTTGTAAATGCCATCATCTCCAACGATATATTTTCCCTTCGTAACCAAAAAGGCGATGCGGATCAGGATTACGAGACTTCTGTCGAAAACGGCATGTATGTGCTTCGTTCTGTTAGAAGCAATGATACAGGGGAGCGTAAACCTTCCAGGCGTCTAAGGAAAGAGGTCAAGCAAAGCTCTGTTCTTCAGACCCTGTATGTTGACCCCCTAACCTTCAAACTCAACAAGCTAACCCTGGAAGATACCCAGGAGGCCCGAAAGGTAATGATCGACTTTTCTGACTTTACCCCTGTGGGCAAACAGCTTTACCCGGGAGAGATACAGATGTTGCTGGTAAGCCCGGACAGTAATATGCAAATGAAAATTAAGCTGAGTAATTTTTCCCTGGAAAAGGAAAAAGGTGTTAGATTTAAAGTGCCGGAAAAGTTTACCCGTAAAGGCCATGAATAACAGGAATATTTTCTTCATTTGGATACTGCTAATGTTTGTTTCGATGCTCTCTCAGGGCCAGTCGCTGGAAGAGCTGCGAAAGAAAAAGGAGAAAACCAAAGAGCAGATCAACTATACCAACCGTTTGCTGGAAGAGGCCAAAAAAAATGAAAAGCAAACCTTGAGCAAATACAAAATTCTTAACAAGCAGATTGAATTGCGCACCAGTTTAATTACCGGTATTAATAGCGAAGTGGGCGTTTTGGATGAAAACATTGGCCAGAATGCCTGGCTGATCAACTCCCTGAATGCCGACCTTGAAGAATTGAAAAAGGAATATGCCCGTATGCTTGTCTTTGCCCAGCGAAACAGCACCAATTACAGCAAGGTTTTGTTTATTCTCTCGGCTTCTGACTTTAACCAGGCGTACAAAAGACTGGTTTATTTGAAGCAATATACCGAATATCGTAAACGACAGGCTGAGCTGATCAACTGGATGCATGACCTGATATCCGATAAGGTAAACCGGCTTCAGGTAAGGCGCACGGAAAAGGAAACCCTTTTGCAGTCCCAGAAAGCCGAAGCCGAAAAGCTGGCCCGCGAGAAAAAGGAACAGGGCAAAGTGCTGACCACCTTGCAGCAGCAGCAAAAGGATTTTAAGAAGAAACTGCAGGAACAGCAGAAAATTGAATCACAGTTGAGCAATGCCATTGAACGCATCATCGAGGAGGAAGTCAACAAGGCCAAGAAGAAGGGAAAAGAGACCTACGAGATGACACCCGAGCAAAAGCTGGTATCCGGACAGTTTGAACAGAACAGAAAACGCATCCCGTGGCCTGTTGAAAGAGGCGTGATTACCGGCCATTTCGGGGTGCATGAACACCCGGTGCTAAAGAACATCCAGGTGAAAAACAACGGTATTGATATTTCTACAGCCCAGGGAGCTACTGCCCGGGCAGTCTTCGGGGGAG
>DATGYU010000294.1:0-3700 GCA_035297625.1 Prolixibacteraceae bacterium | reverse complement strand
GAGTTTACCTCCATTTTGGGAGCGGCCAAGATTACCGGCAAGACCAAAACGGGCTGGTCGCTGGGCATCCTGGAAAGTCTGACCAGTGAAGAGACTGCCCATATCAGCGATGGAGTCGACCGCTCTGAGGTGATCGAGCCTTTCACCAATTACTCGGTTGCCCGTCTGCAGAAAGACTTTGACAGGGGCAATACCATGCTGGGCGGAATGCTCACTTCGGTCAACCGCCAATTAAAAGCCCAGGAGGTGGAAACCCTGCATAAAACAGCTGTCACCGGAGGGCTGGATTTTGTGCATAAATGGCATAACAAGGACTGGGAGTTTGACCTGAGCAGTTATTTCAGCCGTGTGGAGGGAAGCGCCGAAGCCATCAAAAATACCCAGGAGTCATGGATTCATGGCTTCCAACGCCCCGATGCAACGCATTTGACTTTGGACACTACCCGTACCAGCTTGATGGGCCAGGGTGGGAAAATAGTACTTGGGAAATATGGCGGCAAGCTGAAGTTTATGGCGGCCACAGCCTGGAAATCTCCCGGTCTGGAGCTAAACGATGTGGGCTATATGCGACAGGCCGATAACATTTTGGAGGTGTTCTGGATGGGCTATCGTATCTATGAACCCTTTTCCATTTTCCGCAATATGAACCTGAACTTCAACCAGTGGACCGAATGGAACTTTGCCGGTGAGTTGACCGGCCCCGGGGGAAATATCAATGCCCATACCCAGTTTAAGAATTACTGGCGACTGGATATCGGAAGCAATTATAACGGCCAGGGTCTGGCGACATCTGAACTAAGAGGAGGACCGGCATTAAAGGTGGCACCCACCAAAAACCTGTGGTTTGCCATCGGTACCAACGATCAGAAAAAACTGACCTTAGGCTATCAGATGATGGCCCTGGAGGCCAATATCAAAAACGTCAAAAGCATATACGACTACAACCTGAGCATTGGCTACCGGCCTTCCAAAAGCCTGAAGATTACTCTCTCCCCTTCCTTTAACAGCAATAACGATGAACTGCAGTATGTGACCCAGCAGGATTACGCCAACACAACGGATTATGTCTTTGCACGTATCCACCAAAAGACACTGAGTGCTTCGCTCAGGATCAATTATAACCTGACCCCCGACCTGAGTATCCAGTATTGGGGGCAACCCTTCCTGTCGAGCGGAAAATACAGCGAATTTAAGCGTATCACCGATAGCCGTGCCGACAGTTATCATGACCGCTTTGCCCTGTTGGCAGATGATGAACTTACCTACAAGGGACAGGACGAGATTTACCAGGTATCGGCCCCTGCAGGCAATTTGCTTTACACGTTTGACCAGCCAGATTTCAATATCAAGGAGTTCCTGTCGAACATGGTGATTCGCTGGGAATACATACCGGGATCGACCCTTTACCTGGTATGGTCGCAAACGCGCCATCACAACATTTCGGAAGGTGAGTTTGACTTCAAAAATGATATGACCGCCCTTTTCAACAACAGGCCCTACAACGTGTTTTTGATGAAAATGTCGATAAGGCTGGGCCGGTAAGATTAATAGGAACGCGGATCAAGCGGATTGAGCGGATAAAAGCGGATCTTAATAAAACAACAGGAGCGGGTGTACTACCGTAATGAAAGGAGCTAAAATTGGTTTAATTTCAATAGCTTGAGATATGGATTTTAGATAGATCTTCAATCAAATGGAATCCACTTTAATCTATATAATAATTTTAGCAGGCTATCCTTAAAACTTAAAGACATAAATAAGGAAATTTATGATTTTTGTGCGATCTTTATAGGCATGTAATCACTAAAGATCATCACCATGCAAAACCCATTTGACCTTAGTAATGCGCAGTTGATAGAAATTGCCGCTAACCTGAAACAAAAGATTGAAACAGGACTGGAACATGAGGGTACCGAAATCAAGTGCCTGCCTACCTATATTCATCCTAAAAAAGACGGCATCAATGGAACGGCTACAGTCTTTGACCTTGGGGGCACCAATTTCCGTGCAGCTATTGTAAATGTTGGAGAGCACACCAACATTGAAGGGATGGAAGAAAAAGACATCACCGAGATGAAAGCGCAGCAGTTCACCCAAAAGGATTTGTTTGATTCTCAGGCTGAGGTGATCAAGCAGCTGGATCTGCCGGCCAACTCACCTATTGGCTATTGTTTCTCTTACCCTGCCCGCTCGCTTACCAATGGGGATGCTGAACTGATTAACTGGACCAAGGGGGTTAACATTGACGAGATGGTGGGTAAACCCATCGGGGTGCCCCTGGTGGAATACCTTAACAAAAATACAGGCACCAACTTTTACAAGATTGCCGTGGTGAACGACACCATTACCAGTTTGTTTGCCGGCCTTTTAAACCCCGGCTTTGATGCCTATGTGGGTTTGATCGTGGGAACAGGCACCAACATGGCCACCTTCTTTCCTTCTGAATACATCCCAAAGATTAAAGATCTGAAGGGCTGGGCCGGGGAAACGCCCGTGAACCTTGAAAGCGGCAACTTCAATCCTCCGCACCTGACGGCAATGGACAACGAGGTAGATATGCAATCGGACAATACCGGATTTCAACGATTCGAGAAGGCCATATCGGGTATGTACCTGGGAAGGGTATTTCGTGCTGCCTTTCCCAATGATGGGCTGGATGAAAACCTTGACGGGGCTGCCTTAAGCAAGATGATGAATCATCCGGAGGATTACAGGCCTGAATATGTGGAGACGGCCTTCCAGATCTATGAACGCTCAGCCAAACTGGTGGCAGCTTCCATTGCAGGGCTGGTGATGAATTTACACAATGCCTACCCTTCTGTAAAACGCATACAGGTACTGGCTGAAGGAAGTCTTTTCTGGAGCCGGGTAAAGGTGGAAAATGCTTCGTATGTAGACATTGTCAATGCTACCCTTATTGAACTTTTGGACGATATGGGCATGGGCGATAAAGAGGTGATGATCTCGAAGATTGACAATGCCAATCTGATAGGGGCAGCGATGGCGGTGCTGTCGTAAGGGAAGGTACAAAAAAAAGCCGCCCACGATGAAGAGGACGGCTGTAGATTTAGAATAGTTTGTTGATTAAGCACATACAATACTTGCTACAAAAGCACTATCGGATAAAACCGATTGAGTGGCATCCTGAAAGCCAATATAGCATTGTACTTCAAGGCCTGAAAATAAGTCAGGGACAGTGACTGACTGCGCTCCAGTAATACGGGTAGATCCACCAGCAACGGTTACGGCCTTCTGCAAAGTTGGGCAATAGATTACCAACAGCACTTTGTCATCTTCCTGTGCACCGGTATCCGAGGAATTGTTTTCCCAGGTAAAATCAACTTTACCAGGGATCGTTGAGTCACCGGCAGGGTTCTGAGCCCCTGCAAGAGGACCGCGGGATACCAGCACTTTGGTGTAATCGATGGAATAAGCGGGATAGGTTCCTGTAAGGGCATTTTTTAGGGTGTAAGACATGGCTGCATTGAAGCCGGACATCTTATAAGCCGCGTTTTTAAACCCTACCCTAAGGAAGGGAGTGAGTGGACGTAAGAACTTGATGGTTTCTGCGAACTTGGCTCTTTGACTGAGCTGGGCTTCTGTTCTTGGGTTGGTGTAAGAGGTAGGCAAACCACGCATATAGTTTATGCCGTTCCAGTTGCCACCGATGACGGTTCCGACTTTACCGGAGAAACCGCCT
>DATGYU010000293.1:0-10073 GCA_035297625.1 Prolixibacteraceae bacterium | reverse complement strand
TTCAGTGAAAACCCCGGTGTTGTGGTTCAGGTGGCCAATAGCAATGCATTTGAGGCTATTTTAAACAAGGCAGGTGTGCAATATACTTTGATTGGAAAGCCAGCGCAAAACCGAGTGTTTAAAGTACAAAACAACGAAGATACATTCAACCTTGATGTCAATTCATTGCGCGAATTGTGGTTCAAGACCTCCTATCTTCTGGACAGAAAGCAATCGGGCGAAAAACTGGCCCTGGAGCGTTATAAAAACTACAAGAATAACGAACTGACTTATGATTTTAAATCCTTTACAGGTAAGGCCGCAGATCTGGGTATCGACCTGAAGCGCCGCAAACCTAGTGGAGTTAAAGCTGCCATTATCCGTGAAAAGGGGGTTAACGGTGACCGTGAAATGGCCTACGCCTTATACCTTTCAGGGATGGATGTGAAAGATGTCCATATGACCGACCTGATTTCAGGGCGCGAAACCCTGGAAGACATCAACATGATTGTTTTTGTAGGTGGCTTCTCCAATTCCGACGTACTGGGATCCGCCAAAGGCTGGGCGGGTGCCTTTAAATACAATGAAAAGGCCCGACTGGCACTCGATAACTTTTATAAACGTACAGATACCCTGAGCCTTGGCGTTTGCAACGGATGCCAGTTAATGGTGGAGCTTGGCCTGGTTTATCCCAACCGAACTGAGAAACCAAAGATGCTTCATAACGAATCTCATAAATTTGAATCCGGATTTGTTAATGTAGAAATACAACCCAACAAATCAGTGATGCTGCAATCAATGGAAGGCATGAAACTGGGTATATGGATTGCTCACGGAGAAGGAAAATTCAGCTTACCACAAGAGGAGTCGGCCTATTTGATTCCGATGAAATATTCGAATACGGGCTATCCCGGCAATCCAAACGGCTCAGATTTTAACACAGCCGCTCTCTGTTCAGAAGATGGCCGTCACCTTGTAATGATGCCTCACCTTGAAAGAGCCTTCAAGCCCTGGCACTGGCCCTATTATCCAACCAACCGGAAATTCGATGAGGTAGCCCCCTGGATCGAAGCCTTTGTAAATGCCAGGAAGTGGATTGAGCAAAAGATCAATAAATAAGGATACTGTGAGCATACTGATAGTCTCACTTAAAGTGAGACTATCAGTAATATGAAGACTATCAGTAATCTATCCGCCTGACAAAATACAAAGAGCCTTACATCGTGTAAGGCTCTTTTTTTAATCCATTTGGTTTGAACTATATATAGTATTTGGTCTTTGATGCCTAATTCTTAATTAAGCGGATAACATGTGTTCCCATTAGATCCTTTCATTTAATGAATAAAGCTTAAGTATTCAAAAACTGAAGGATTGAAGGATTGAAGGATGGAGAGATTAAAGTATTGATGCACTGACCGCTGTTTACTGACCACTGTTTACTGACCACTGTTTACTGACCACTGCAATTTCTTCCTTCAAATTTCAGATTGTTCCCTAATTCTTTAAAAGCCCTTGCTGATGGGACTGGAATTGCTCCATTTGTTTTTGCATCTGTTCCATCATTTCCTTCATGCCTTTTGAGTCGAAATTAAACTCATGGAAGAAGGGCTGCATCGTCGAACTGCTGTCCCCCTGAAACTGCTGAAACTGTTGAAAGAATTCATCCATATCCATTGGATTATGCGCTAAACTGTCATTTTTGAAATGCAGGTTGTGCATCTTGTTGAGTTTGCTGATCATAGAATCCCTATTCTGCATAAATGAATCAGGGAAGTGGAAATCAAAATCCTTCATAAAGAACTGGCTAAATACACTGTCGTTAAAAAGCTTCCTGTTCATTTCAAAAGGATCTGAAAAATTCTTGAAATCGAAGTCTTTCAGGGTGCTGTCGCTTGAATAGCTGTAGGAATAAATGGAGTCAAATTTGATGAGGTTTCCTTTTTCATCATACTCCCTGTTAACACGAATGTCTTCCTTCGGTTTTGTTTTATCCTGTTTAGCATTTTGTGTTTTATTTGACTTGGGGTTTTGGGCCACTATTGATATCAAAAACACCACACTTAAAGCCAGCAAAATGATGTACCGTTTCATATCTTTTAAGGTTTATTTTTCACCCAAAAATAATCTTAAACTGAAAAAAGTGTGTTCTAAAATTTCTTAAATAATTCTAAAATATTTTATCTCAAATGGATGGTATTAGACTTTTTATCATCTGTTAAGACATCCCTTAAATATTCCAAATTTATTGTAAGGTCGTTCGAGTGTTATTAGAAGGTCGTTCGTAAAAAATTGAAGGATCATCGAACTACCTTCGAATCACCTTCGAACGAACATCGAACGAACCAATAATGGGAAGTGAAATTTTAAGGTAACTTTTAGCATTCTCTATTGTGAAATTCTCTATATAAAAACAACAGATTTAAATATTATATAGCATAAGATAAGCTGGCAGAATGGCTGATTCTGGCAAATGAATTGCAGTTTATTTGAGACAGGTTGTTTTTGCTTTATTATTCCAAAAGAAGGTATGCCCCAAATTGTTTGGAAGCATCAGGTTCAGTTAATGGAAGAAACCCCGAAAATGGTTGGCCGTCTAAAAGTTTCAACGGTCTGTCAATTGTTGTGCGTTGGGCAAAATGGTTAAATGCCCCTTTTCTGCCATAAAAAAGTTCGAACTTACCTTGGGCCTGCGGATGTAAATATTTTTGAGCCTGCATGGCCAGGATTCCCATGTTCATGCGGCTGTTGATTTCAATACATGGCTGTATTTTTAGATCTTTTTCATCTTTGTAAATCATGGCATCAATGCCCATTAATCCCCTGTGCCAGGTAGAAAAGATGGATTGGCTTAAATTTTGGGTGATAAGTTCAGCCGTGATTTCAATCATGTCGTTCACTGTCCTAAACTGCTCGTCTGGTAATAGTTTTGAAATTTTAGGATGAATAAGCGTGCTTTTATACTGACCGTTGGTGTTGGTTTCAAAAATGGAATATCCCAGATATTCGGGTTCCCCCAAATCATTTATATGAAATTGAAAAGACAGATCCATTCGCTTATCCAGGTAGGGTTCCGCCACGAGGTATCCCTGCTGACCAAGCACTCCTGATATCCATTGCCTGTTGGATGTGTTCAGGTCTGCTTTCCTGATAATTTGTATTCCCCGTCCTGAGGAACTAAGGGGAGCTTTTAATACCAACGGGAACTGCTTATTCAGCAGTATTTCTATTTCAGCCATGTTGGTCACCATGGTCCCCGTGCATTCTTTTTTTAGAAAGAAATTTAAAGGATGATTTTCAAGAAGCGTCACTAAAAAGGCAAGAGAGGTCTTTCTTTCGAAAAGTGTTTTGTGCATTTCATGCCAGTTAAAGACAGGCGAGCTTTTAAAATCCGGAGAGCATTTATCTTTTAGTGATTTCAGGATAAAATGCGCCGCGGGGCTCCAGCCCCAGGGCAATAATTGGTTGAATGAACTTCCGGCCATCAGTTCCTTCATCGGGGCAAATACCGGCATTTGAAAGCCGTAATCTGTTAGTTCCCGGAGGAATTCGTAGGAAGGTTTTGTTTCCGTCAGGATAAAATCATTGGAAGAAGCAAATACAAAAGGAAGAGCTGCACAATCATTCTCAAAATCGCGAAGGAGCTGTGGCGGCATGTAACTGAATGAACCATTGGCAATTGCCAGTTCGCAGGTGGGATTAAAATAAAAAATATCTTCAGCCATATTATTTAAACAGAGAACAAAGATACAGGAGCCAATGTTACTTTAAAGTGAATTGGTGAAAAATATATTTCAAAACGTTTTGATCTTTGATTTTACCGTTTACATTTGCAGATATAAATCATTGCAGACAATACAGTCTTTTATTATGAAAAAGTTTACTTCTGAAATGGCAAAAATGAATACCAACAACATGCTTTGTATGGGTATGTGTATGTGTCATAGTTATGCTATTCAGGAGATGTGCAGGATATAGGTAAATATTTATACAACTATAAAAAAGCTCTTCTGAAAACTCAGAAGAGCTTTTTTTTTAACCATTTGCGAACAACAAATATGGCGGAAAAATCATACAGAAGCGTAGTAAAGTCCATTTCATGGCGGACCATCGGAACCATTGACACGATGGTCATCTCTTATTTTATTACCGGAAAATTATCACTGGCAATTTCGATCGGAAGTGTTGAAGTGTTTACAAAGATGACGCTATACTTTTTTCATGAAAGAACATGGAACAAGATCAGTTTTGGCCGTGTGAAGGAAGTGGAAAGTGATTACCAGATATAAGCAAAAAACGATGGCAAATTATTTACCCATATCCATTGATGTTGCCGGTCAGAAAATTCTGATTATCGGCGGAGGCCAGAGTGCCCTGAAGAAAATAAGGATATTGCAGCGCTTCGATGTCAATTTGCAAGTGCTGGCTGAAAATATTATCGAAGAAATTCTGATAAGTGGAGTGCCTTGGACCCGAAAGACTTATGAAAAAAATGATTTGAACGGAACCCTGATGGTCTATTCTTGCACCAATAATGAAACCCTCGACCGTCAGATTGCCCTGGATGCCAGGGAAGCTGGTGTACTGGTCAATATTCACGACAATCCATCGCTCTGTCAGTTTGTATCACCGGCCATTTACCAGGATGGCAATATCAGGATTGCCGTCAGTTCAAATGCCGAGGATGTTTATGAATCCATCCGTGTGCGCAATCTCATTCAGGAATATTTGGAAAATTTAAAGAAACAAGAATAATGAGCATTCAATTAAGTCCCTTAAACGAACAAAAGTTAGCAGTATTGGAAAGCCTTTCCAAAGGTGTCAGCAGAGAACAATTATTGTGGATCAATGGGTATTTTCAGGGTATGCTGGTCTCATCCGGCAGTAAAGCTGTCGCGGAAACTACCAATGTTGTTTCGAATTCTCAGAAGCTGAGCATTCTTTATGGTACCCACACCGGCAGAAGCAAAGCCCTTGCCCAAAAGCTGGCAGACACCTTGACCCGGCAAGGAGTTTCGGTAAAGACCGTATCAATGGATGAATACAAAACGCGGGAACTTTCTTCTGAAACTCATCTGGTTGTAATTGTCAGCACACATGGTGAGGGCGAGCCTCCGGCAATGGCGGAAGATTTTCATGGTTTTATCACCGGGAAGCGTGCTCCGCAGCTGCCCAACTTAAGCTATGCGGTTGTTGCTCTTGGCGACAAAAGTTACCGTTTATTTTGCAAGACCGGCACCGATATAGATAGTTCATTTAAGCAACTTGGTGCCAAAGCAATTTTGCCAATCCTAAAGCTGGATGTGGATTTTGAAGAAGAAGCAGATCGCTGGATTGGCCAGTTTGCTGCTACCTTTAGTGATATACCTCAAAATATAGAATCAAATGCCAAAGAAAGCGCAGTAGTAAAGGTTCATGAATATTCAAGAAAGAATCCTTTTCAGGCAACTGTACTGGATAAAGTCAGGATTACGGGCCGTGGTTCAGACAAGGAAGTTTATCATGTGGAGTTATCACTCAAAGGTTCAGGCATCACTTATGAGCCGGGAGATTCGGTTGGTATTCTTGCCAATAACCCTCCCTCGCTGGTGGAGGCAATTCTGCAATTCAACGGGTTTGACGGGAATGAAAAAGTGACCATCAAGGAAGGAGAACTTACATTATTTGAGGCACTTTCAAGATATCTGGAAATTACCGTGCTCAACAGGGAGGTTATCCAACACTATTTTGAAAAAACAGGCCATGCAAAACTCAAAGAAGTACTGGCAGACGAGAAATTGCTGGATCACTATTTATATGGCCATGATGTGTTGGATTTGCTGGAAGAGTTTCCATCAGCGCTATCAGCGCAGGAACTGGCAGAAATATTAAGAAGTTTTCCTGCAAGGCTGTATTCCATTTCTTCGAGCCAGGCAGCTGTTGGAGATGAAGTTCATATTACCGTTGCCAAAGTGAGCTACCATCATAAAGGGCGAAATCGTGCAGGTGCATGTTCCACCTACCTTGCCGATCACATTGAAGTGGATTCGCTGGTTTCTGTATTTATTGAAAAGAACCCGGCCTTTAAACTGCCGGATGATCACCAGACACCGGTGATACTGGTGGGTGCAGGAACGGGAGTCGCTCCTTTCAGGGCGTTTTTGCAGCACCGGGAGGCAAACAACCATAAAGGCAACACGTGGCTTTTCTTTGGAGAGCGCCGTTTTCATTCAGATTTCCTTTATCAGTTAGAATGGCAGAAACTGGTAAAAAATGGGTTCCTTGAAAAAATAGATGTCGCCTTCTCACGCGATCAGGATGAGAAGATATACGTGCAGCACCGTTTGATTCAACGGCAAAAAGAAGTGTACGACTGGCTAAACAAAGGGGCTAGCATTTACTTGTGCGGAGATATGAAATCAATGGCCCGGGATGTACAGCATGCCTTGCTTCAGATTTTTGAATCAGAAGGGGGTATGACGGAAGAAAAAGCACTGGAATATCTTAAGCAACTGAAAAAAGAGAAGCGTTTTCAAACGGACGTGTATTAATAAGTTAATTATTCTAAAAAGCATCAAACAAAAACATCTTTGGAGTGTATTACTAAGTATAAATACTTACTTTCATTCCGTAGAAAAATATATTTAAAGCGATGAGTGATACAATAAACTGGAATGAGTTATCGGAATTGGAACGTATCAAATACGAAAGCAATTACCTGCGCGGAACACTGGTAGAAAGCCTTGCTGATCCGCTTACCGGTTCATTGGCTTTTGCGGATACCCAAATATCCAAGTTTCACGGGATGTATCAACAGGCAGACCGTGATATTGAAAAGGAGCGCAAGCGCCAAAAGCTGGAACCTGCCTGGTCTTTTCTGATAAGGGTAAGAATTCCGGGTGGGGTAGTTCAACCCGCTCAGTGGTTACAAATGGATGCCATTTCAGAAGAATATGCCAACCATACACTGAAACTTACTACCCGGCAGGCATTCCAGTTACATGGAGTCATCAAAAGAAACCTTAAGACTACCATTCAGAAAATCAATGCCGGTTTGATGGATACCATTGCGGCCTGCGGTGATGTGAACCGTAATGTGATGAGCCACCCCAACCCGGCAGAGTCCCCTTTACATGCTGAGCTTCATGAAACGGCAAGGCGCATCAGTGAACATCTGCTGCCATCAACAACTGCTTACCATGAAATTTGGCTGGACGAAAAGCTTATTGCCGACAGCAAAAAGGATGTTGAACCCCTATATAGCGATCGTTACCTGCCCCGCAAGTTTAAGATTGCACTGGTGCTGCCGCCATACAATGACTGTGATGTTTTTTCACAGGACCTTGGCTTTATTGCCATCGTGGAAAAGGGTAAGATTGTTGGCTATAATGTGGCTGCAGGAGGTGGAATGGGTTCCACTTTTGGAATGCCGGAGGCTTATCCCAGGCTGGCAGAAGTGATTGGTTTTTGTCTGCCTGAACAAGTAGTGGATGTTGCTGAGAAAATCCTTTTGGTACAGCGTGATAATGGAAACCGTCAAAACAGAAAACTTTCCAGGTTAAAGTACACCATTGATACACATGGGGAGGAATGGTTTAAGAATGAAGTGGAAAAATATTTAGGATATATGCTTCAGGAAGCAAGGCCCTATTCGTTTACCAGAAATGGTGACCGCCTTGGCTGGAAGAAAGGTTTAGACGATAAATGGAGCCTTACGCTGTTTGTTGAAGGTGGGAGAGTGGCCGATAAAGGAAACTATCAGCTTAAATCGGCACTTCGGGAAATGGCTAAAGCTATTAAAGGACAGTTTATCCTGACAGGCAACCAGAATCTAATCATTGCCAATGTCAGTTCAGAAGAAAAGAAAGCGATCAGTTCAATTTTAAAACTGCATGGCGTAATACAAGGTGATCTTTCAGGGCTTCGTCAAAATTCGATAGCCTGTGTGGCCCTTAATACCTGTGGACTGGCTTTTGCTGAGGCCGAGCGGTATCTGCCATCGCTGATCAGTAAAATAGAGGCTATTTTAGAACAATACGGGCTGTTAAAAGAAGAAATAGTGATTCGTATGACCGGTTGTCCCAATGGCTGTGGAAGGCCTTATTTGGCCGAAATTGGCTTTGTAGGCAAATCGGAAGGCCATTATAACCTGTACCTTGGAGGAAACTTTATCGGCACACGCCTCAATACCCTTTACAGGGAAACCCTTACGGAAGCAGAAATCCTTGAAGCCCTGCAGCCTATCATTGCCGACTATGCCCAGAACAGAAATGAAGGGGAGAGGTTCGGTGACTTTGTGATCAGGAAAAGCTATGTGAGCGAAACCTTGAAAGGGGCTGATTTTAGACATTAGATGAAAGACAATAAACTTTAGAAAGCAGATTTAAATACAATTAGAAAACACAACAATAACAACAATAAAACAAACAAATATGAAAACTCCAGTATTTTTTATCGCCGAGAAGTTGTCAAAGGCAACACGGCAGTGGTTACAAAAACAACAGATTCAATTTATTGAACAGCCATTTTTCAGAGTAGAGTATAAAAAGCCAAATCTGAAATTCTTTAATACCATGGCCAGCAGTCCGAAGCAGTGGATTGTCACCAGCACATATGCGGCTCATTGGCTGGTCAGGTTTCAGTCAAAGATTGGTTTGACTTCCAATGATCGTATTTATTGCTGGTCCGACCGACAGGCTGAAGTGCTGAGGGATCTTGATGTGCCTGTAGTTGTATCTTCCTATTCAAACACCTCTGAATTGGCCAATAATGTGATTCAAAACAACAGGGGTGAATCGGTATTATATCTGCATGGCGATAAGCTTCATAATGATCTCACTTCAGTACTTACCCATTATACGATTCCTTATTCTGAAATGGAAGTATATAAAAATACGCCTGTCGAACAGTTAGTATCTGGAATGTTTGATGCTTACCTTTTCTTTAGCCCAGCAGGAATTGACAGATTTAAGGAATCAGGTAACTTTCCCAACCCTTCATCCGTAGTCTTGGCAAATGAGAACTCCACAGCCCGTGAAGCATGGCGATTATTTACAAATACTGTGTATCTTTCGCCTGAAAAGGAAGAGTTGTCATTCGTCCAGTATGCCATTAACCGCTGGAAAAAGGAACACGAAGAATAGCGTATCATTTTAAAAACCTGTTATAATGCAAACGGAAAACAGAGCAATATCAATTCTTGGATGCGGATGGCTTGGGGTGCCGCTGGCAAAACATTTTATCCAAAAAGGCATCCAGGTCAAAGGGTCGGTTACCTCAAGCGATAAATTTGACCTGCTGACTCATGCGGGCATATTGCCCTACCGTATTGTGGTCTCTGATACGGAAGTGATCATGGATGATCCTGATTTTTTCCATGCCGACGTGCTGGTTATTTCCATTCCACCGGCCAGAACAGAGGATGTGGAACAGGTCTTCCCTTCCCAGATCAGACGATTAATTCCATTTATCAATTATTCAGGGATTCAAAAAGTGATATTTATTTCTTCTACCTCTGTTTATCCTGAACAGAACCAGGTTGCCAGGGAGGATGATCAGCTTCCACCGGATAAGGCCAGTGGAAAGGCTTTGCTGGAAGCGGAAGACTTATTCCGGGCAGAGACAGAATTTAAAACCACCATCATCCGCTTTGGCGGGCTTATAGGTTTGAACCGAAACCCGGCACGTTTTCTGATGAAATCGTCCCAGCCCATTGATGATGCGCCGGTAAACCTTATTCACCAGGATGACTGCATTGAGATCATCTCTGGCATTATCGAGCAAAATCTATGGGGAGAAACCCTGAATGCCTGCTGCCCCGAACATCCAATGAAAAAAGACTTCTATGGCAAGGCGGCCCAACAATCAGGCTATTCATTGCCTAAGATGTCTGATCGTAAAGCCAATTACAAGGTGGTTGACAGCAGCAAACTGATTGGTTTGCTCAATTATCAATTTATATACCCAAGTCCTATGGATTATCTGGAGGCTGCCTTTCAGCAATAACCCCTTCTAATAGTTGATTTCGTTAATAGGGTTGTAAGGGTTAAAAATGCTGCTATTATAGCTTCCTACATCCAACGCGCCAAATTGTAAATTGTCTAATTGTAAATAACCAG
>DATGYU010000292.1:0-12526 GCA_035297625.1 Prolixibacteraceae bacterium | reverse complement strand
GAAATAACCACTTGAAGCATAGGCAGGACCATACTTATAATTGGAGCCCTGATCGTAGAATCCCCCAATAAAGTCAGAAATATGGAAAAATCCAGGTGCAAGTTTTTCGATCGATACCTTCAAGTCGGTAAATGATCTTGCCGGAGCAACTCTCTTTACACTTGATGAATAGTCTCCTGTGAGGTCAGTAGCGGGAGCAGCAGGATCATAAACAATTACGGTTCTTTCTGTTGAAGAAGGAAATCCGTCAGAGTTTACTGCTGAATAGGTCAATGTATATAAGCCAGCATTCATTCCATCGACAGTCCCATTTACTTTAACAGTAGATGAAAGATCTGTGGTTCCCTCTGTTGCTTTTACTCCAGGGTCAACAAACGCATTGCCTTTAGGAACGGTCATAAATGAGCCATTCGTTAAATCAAAAGCAACATGGGTGGTAACTTTTGAGACTCCTTCCGAGGTCAGGTCCTCTTTACAACTGAATGTAAGAAGAAGGGATGCCAGAATAAAAATATATTGTATTTTTTTCATGTTCGTCTATTTTTTTAATGACATTATTGTTGTTTTGCAAACCAAACTTTTACATCAATCGCTTTACGTTGAGGTGTATTTGGATTTGATTTACGCTCGGAATCCGGGAATAAGATACGTTGTGGAAGATTTGCTCCAATACTGCTAACAGCAGAAGTCACAAAATTGTTAGGGAAGCCGGTCCTGTTTTTATCAAAGAAGGATTCGATGGCAGTGGTATTCACAGCAGCAATCCATTTTTGTGTAATGATGGATTCCAGACCATTATATGCGTAAAGGCCTGTTGCAGCATACAATTGAGCCTGAGGTGCAAGACCATACATGGTATAAGAGGCGTTGATACCGCTAATATAATCCTGTTCGGCTAAAGCGGCAGATCCATATCGAGCTTCCCCTTCGGCCATTAAAAAATAAACCTCAGGTAGCGTAAAGAAATATACGGGTGCTAAACCTGTCAAATTAGGCGTAGACAAATTTTTAATTGTGGCATATGTTGTGGCATCGGCTTTATAACGTCCCTGGCCAAGGCCTACCTGAGGTAATTTTTTTCCTGTTTTATCTACCGGAGCATTAAAATAAGCATCAATGCGAGTATCTCCTGCGGAGGCTAATTCACTCACGATGGTTTTACTGGCAACAACATTTCCGGCTAACCGATCCATAAAAGTTTCATAGAATGGGTTTCTTCCATTTTCCTCTGCTTTAAAAGCAGTCATCTTAGCTGCAACATCAAGGAAGTTATTTTCTGCCAATAAGGCTTTAATCTGTGTGCTATATTTGGTAGGTTCAACATTTACAAAACGCAGGTATAATTTCAGTTTTAATGTGTTTGCAAACTTAACCCATTTGCTCATATCTCCCTTGAAAACGATATCTGCATTACCGATTTTAGAAGCAGTTGAAGCGGTCAAATCCTGGCTCAAAGCAAAGTCAAGTCTTTGGATCAGGCTGTCGGTTACATCTTTTCCTGATTCATAGATAGGAGTAAGATTCTTGGTTCCGGTCAATGCCTGAGAAAAAGGAATCTGATCATAAAGGTCAGAAAGAACGCTGAAAGAATAAGACTGCATAGCAGTAGCTGCCAGATAATAAGACCAGTCGCCAGTTGCTTTTGCCCGGTCTCTTACCACTTGAAGGTCCATTAATGCACCTGAATACAGTGAAGTAAACTGTACGTCATAATCCCCTTCGTCAATTGAGAATTCTTCCAGGGTAGCCCATTGAGAAGCTCCAGTTGACTGAGCATAGTGCTGTGACCAGAATCCACCTAAGTGTTGATAATAACCTCCATGAACATAGGCAACGCCAGCAATTCCAGAGGTTAATAGGAATTCATTACCAACCTTTACAGGGTTGTTGGGATCGTCGTTAACATCGAAATAGCTGTCCTTGCAACTGGTAGTGATAACAGCTGCCAGCAGAAGTATATAATAAAATAGTTTTTTCATATAAAAAATAATTTAGAGATAATTAAAAACTTAAACGTACACTAAAACCAAGGCTCCTGGTTGTAGGTGTAGCTCCGTACTCTCCATAATCAGCAGTTAATCCTCTTTCATTACCAAAGGTGGTAGATTCAGGATCAACAAATGTGTTGCTAGCGGGAGTCCACAATAAAAGATTGCGGCCAATAACTGAAAGATCGATGCCAGTGAATGGAGTGCCAGAAATTAATTTAGCAGGTAAATTATAGCTTAATGAAACTTCTCTCAGTTTTACAAAAGATTTATCAACCAAGTTTAATTTGCCAAATTGGCCGGCCGAATAGGTCTGGTTGAAGTACAAGTTCATATTACCATCTGCTCCTGCTATAGGAGTCGTGTTTTCAACATATTTGGGAGCATCTGAGGTGCCTTTGTTTTGAACAGAATTTGGAATAATGAACGGTTGACGATCATTGTAAGCCGTCTGGGCTCCATTTCCTGTAAAATACATCATTTCTGAAGTACGTGAGTAAGTTAATCCACCCTGACGAACATCTACAGAAGCAAACAATGACAAGCCTTTCCAAGACAAAGTAGTAGTTCCACCTGCGGTGTATTTGTACTGTGCGCTGCCCAATATCTGACGTTCCGGAGAAGAAAGCGGTAATCCACTAGAATTCACAACAACTTTTCCATCAGGAGTAGTTTGTGCTACCAACCCTTCAAACAATCCAATGGGCATCCCTGGACGGGCCACAAAACCAACGGACGAAGTTCCACCTAAGTTGATCTGATCCAATCCGGGGATAAGGGACACCAGCTTATTGTTGTTCTTGGCATAGTTCACTGTAAATTTCCATTCAAAATCCTTTGTTTTAACAGGAATCAGGGTCACCATCAATTCAATCCCCTTATTAGTTACTTCTCCCAAGTTCAGGGTCTGGGTTCTGTAACCGGTAGAAGCGGGCAAGGTAACATCCCAGATCAAATCTGTGGTTGAACGGTTATAATAGTTAAAGTCTACTCCAAAACGGTTGTTGATGAATCTTAAATCAGCACCGATTTCTTTTTCAGTGGTAAGCTCAGCTTTTAAATCGGGATTTCCCAATCGGTCACCCAATGAGAATCCATTGATAGGGCCTGCCAATGGGAAATTCAAATTACGGTATCGGTCTGTCAGAACTGTCTGAGGATAAATTGAATTTACAAGATATGGATTGGCATCGTTACCTGTTTGTGAAATACCCGCGCGGATCTTACCAAAAGAAAGAATATTATTATCTCCCTTGTTCATCAATTCGGTGAACACAAAGCTTAAGCTGGCACTTGGATAGAAGAAAGAACGATTTTTTGGCGCTAGCGTAGAAGACCAGTCATTACGTCCAGAAACGTTAACAAAAATCATTTGTTTCCAAGATGCGTCAATCGTTCCAAATACACCAACCAGTCTTCTTTTGCTCAGAAATGCAGATACAGTAGGAGTGGATGCACTGTTTGACAGGTCATAAAAGCCTGGAAGACTTAAGCCGATTACTTCAGCAGCCTGATTCCTGACTTCTCTCTGGTTAACCGATTGTCCTAAAACAACACCTAAATCAAAATCATTGAAGCTCTTATTCATGTTCAATAACAAGTCTGAAGTAATCTCAGTATTGGAGAAAGAAGATTCGCTCACTCGGCCTACTTCGTCGTTGTAATTAGCACGATTCGATAATGTGATCGCTCTCCATGATTTTAACGTTGCATTTGATAAGTCAGAACCTAAACGATAGGTAGCGGTCATCCATGGTAAAATCTTATAATCCAAGGTTACGTTACCGAAAACCCTGTTGTCGCGGAAATCATTTCCATGTTCTTTCAATACATAATATGGGTTCTGTGCGAATACAGTATAATAGTTGTCTACGTTGTTAAACTTGTTGTTGTAGTCTTTCAAATCCACGATACTGATATCCCTTGGTGTCTGCCAGATTCCATCCATTACGGATTGTTCCTGGCCAGTAGGTACGAATTTACTGTCTTTGCGAATATAATTCAATGATCCGCTTGCGGTAAGTTTTTCACCAAACTTAGAGCTTCCTCTTAATGCAATAGTGTTTCTTTTATAAGAATCAGAAGCACCTGGCATGATACCATCAGAATTCACGTTTCCTACTGATAAGTAAAAAGAAGAAACGTCATTTCCGTTGCTAATTGAAGCAGAAGTATTGGTGGTAACACCTGTTGTGAAGAAATCTTTCACATTGTCTTTAAGGGCAACATAAGGTTTGTATTGCTGTTGACCATCTACAACGTGGCCCCATAGACGATTGATACCATCGAATTTAGCACCCCAGCTACCGTTTTCTTCCAGGTTAGCTTCTACACTACCGTCGTACCATCCCTGACCGAATTCATTCTGGAATTCTGGCAAACGAAGTACCCTGTCAAAGGTTGTTGAGTTGGCCACTTCAATTTTAGCCTGTCCTTTTTTGGAAGCAGCGCCTTTTTTAGTAGTAATGATGATCACACCATTGGCAGCACGTGATCCGTACAAAGCGGAACCTGATCCACCTTTTAAAATGGTCATTTCCGCAATATCTTCAGGGTTGATATCATTGGCACGGTTACCGAAGTCCAAACCTCCATTGATATCTGTGCTTCCTCCAACCATTGAGTTGTTTACCGGAATTCCATCAATAACATATAAAGGCTGGTTGTTACCACCCAAAGAAGATACCCCTCTTAAGATGACACGGGAAGAAGCTCCGGGAGCTCCTGAAGCGGATGATACATTCACCCCGGCAATTTTACCCTGAAGTGAATTCATCATACTGCTGTTCCCTGTGGCAGTAATATCCTCATTGGATACCTTGGCTGCAGAGTATCCCAAACTTTTCTCAGAACGCTTGATACCCAAAGCAGTAACTACCACCTCATCAACAGCAATGTTTTGAGATTCTAACTTAACATTAATTGTAGTCTGGTTGCCAATGGCAATTGTCTGAGACACCATACCCACAAAGGAAAACACCAGCGACTGGGCATCCTGTGGCACTCGTAGATTGTAGGCTCCATCCATGTCGGTGATTGTACCCAAAGTGGTCCCTTTCACAGATACAGATACGCCTGGCATGGAACTTCCGTCATCGGCAGAAGTCACCGTGCCTCGGATTTCCCTGGTTTGTGCCCAAAGGACATTCAAACCAATAGCGAAAAACATAAGCAATAACGCGATTCTTTTCATAGAGATTATTTTAAATTATACAGCATTAACTTTTTCTCAATAACTTTAGTTCCTTAAATTGGAACGGGTCCTTGGTCAAAATGTAAAAAAAACTTAAAATGTGTTTAAAAAGTATGATTTTAGATGTTGGTATTCTCATTAATTATTTTAAATGAGAATCCACCAGTCTAATTATTTATTAACACAAATATATATTTTTCCTTTCGCTATTATATCAAATGTAGATAAAAATATTCTATAAAGGATAATTTATGACAAAAGAAAAATAATATTAATGTTAAGATATCCAAATCATTATATGTCAATTAGTAATGATAACTGGATAAAAAAATATATATGGAGGAGTGAAATTGTGTTCATAAAATACTGTTTTTTACTTCCATCTGACCATAAATTCTACTTGCCTACCTAAAAAATACCCATCCAAACAGTTGTAAATAAATGTTTAAATCTGTTTAAAAAGGTATTTCCACATTTCAACCATTTTGATATTAAAAAGTTTAAAGAATATTTAAATTTTAAATATATTGTGCTTTTTCCTTTTACTTTTTTAATTGCATCGGCGGTTTATAGGGGTAAAAAGGAATGGTAAAATTGGTTTTGAATGATTGAATAAATGTTAAAGCAGGAATAAGATATGTCAATATCGTACCTTGAAGAAAAATAAAAAGCCGCCTCAACATATGCTGAGACGGCTTCTTTATATAAAAGGTGTTTCTTAATTACTCAAAAACAGCCTTGTTTGATTGTATCAATAATTTACTTGTTGGCAGGATGTGGGTTTGAAGCAGATCTTACATCCCAGAACATCTTGCTGTGGTAGTTATTGTCTCCACCATCCAATTTAGCAATGGCTGCCTGGAAATTAGCTCCATTCAGGGTGCTTTCATTGGTTGGATATTTTACCCTGGCAGGTAAATCACCCTTTACATCAGTAAGTGGATCAAAGACAACTTTTACTCCTCCCTTGACATAAGAGAATTCACCCGGTTTTAATAAGGTAGTAGGATAGCCGGTACGACGGTATTCAGCCCAGGCTTCTGTTCCATCCATATACAAGTGAATATACTTTTGAGTAGCCACTGTTTCAGCATTTACAGTTCCGCTAACAGCGGCAATGTAAGTATCGATGTCAGCGTCTGATATAGGATTGGCTTTTATACCAAAAGATTTGGTGTAGTTGTCATTCCAGTAGCCAAAAGAAGCTCTGATTCCCTTCACGTATTCCGGTGTAGAAAAGTCGTTGTATTCGGAAAGAATAAAACAAAGTTCAGGGTAAGTCATGAATGGAACCGTAAAGGCTGCCTGAACAACCATGGGCGCTTTTGTTGGGTCACCCCCGGCATAAAAGTTAGGAGATGCATTGCGGATGGCAGAATTCATTTGACTGCTCATTAAACCATAAGGCAAACCGATATATTTTCCGCCTCTGGGAGTGGTATAGATCGACAAACGTGGATCAATAACCCCCTGCCAAGGATGTACTTTGTTATTTAATGTATCTCTTTGTCCTTTCAATAAGTCAACAAAAGGTTTTGTGATTGAAAAATCGTTACGGGCATCAATGAAAAAACCTCTGTAGAAATAACTTTGGTTAGGAGCTGTTTTTGAATAACTGAATACGGCATTGTCGTCATTGCTGGTAAATACACCGGAAGCAACGGCTTCGGCAATTAACTTTTTCCAGTTAGGATCCACTTTAGACATTCTCAAAGCTACTCTACATTTTAAAGAGTTACCAAACTTCTTCCATTTAGAGGCGTCGCCACCATAAATTAAATCGTTGGTTCCAAAAGCATCACCTTCAGCGGCATCCAAAAGAGCAATTGCCTCGTTTAATTCAGCAATGAAAGTAGGATACAATGTAGTTAAATCATCATATTTTGCATACACTACTCCTTCGTCCAGTTTGAAGGCTTCAGAATAAGGAACGCTACCCCAGGTGTCAGCAATGACCTGCATCAACCAAACTTTCAGGATTTTGGCAGCTGCAATCTGGGTATTATTGTCTCCTTCCAAAGCGGCGACACCTTTAGTCGCTTCATCTTTATTCATTTTTTCAATAAGAGCCAGGTTACCGGCAACGGTATACAAAGTGTTAAAATAGTTATTGTTAACACTTTCACGTATTTGGTATCTGTCCTCTTCAGTATAAGTGCGTTGAGCCCAGTACTGAGCATATGGAAGTGCCTGACGACCACTGAACCAGTTGTCGTAGATATTATCCATCATTTTCTTTTGTGCACCTGTCATTAATGTGGAAGTTGAAACTTGCGCAGGATTATTCGGGTCTTTGTTTAATTCCGTCAAATCCTTACATGAACTCACCATATAAATCAAGGTAAAAACAAGTAAGCTTTTTATCAATGTTTTCATATTTCTGTAAAATTAAAATTGAACACCTAAGTTAATCCCGTAAGTAGCCACAGATGGCAAAGCACCGCCTTCAATACCTTGAATATTTCCAGAATTGGTAGTTGCCATTTCAGGATCAAAATGTCTAGTGTCAGGTCCCCAAAGCGCTAAATTCCTGCCGTATGCCGAAACTTTCACATTTTTAAAGACAGCACTTTTTATTGGTAGGGTATAGCCAATAGTCACTTCACGTAATTTAATGAAATCGCTTTTAAATACGTTTTGTACAGCGGGTCCTGTATACATGGATGTTGCCCATGTCTCAGCATCTACGCGGGTTGTATTGGCTGCGCCGTCTTCGGTAACACCGGGTACCAAAACACCACCACCTTCTGCTGGGTCATCACGTTTTGGGTTGCCCAGTTCATTCAATCCGGCAGTTTCTTCCAACATACCGGAATACATTCCCCACATATAAGAAGTTGAGAAGAATTTTCCGCCCCACTGTCCGTCAAATAAAACACTTAAGTCAACATTTTTGTAGCGGAAAGTATTGGTCACACCAGCCATTAATTTTGGATAAACAGTACCTAACGGCACGTTTCCAGATGTAGCCAGGTACAAACCGTCATCGCCTACTACTTTATTGCCATTATCATCATAGATGTAATCAGTTCCCATGATTACCCCATATTCTTTCCCTACAAATGCACCCACTTCCACTTTGAAAGGAGCATTTACCAAACGGTAGTAGTCAACCCCGTCCAACAATTCAACAACTTCGTTTTTGTTGGATGATCCGGTGGCAACAATGTTCCATTCAAAATCCTTGCTTTTAACCGGTGTTCCCCTAAGGGCTAATTCAATACCCTTGTTGGTAATCTCTCCGGCATTGATAATCTTGGAGGTATAACCGGTAGTTCCGGACAGTGAAAGAGGAATAATCTGGTTGACAGTTTTTGCGGAATATCCAGTCAAATCAAAACCAAATCGGTTGTTGAAGAAGGACATTTCAAGACCTGCTTCATAAGAATAGGTCTGTTCCGGTTTGAGCTGGTCATTATTTCTAGCAGTTGGTAACACATAACCGTGGTTTTGCTCAAATGAGGTATACTTTGAAAATGCGGGATCGATGCGGTAAGGATCTGTATCATTACCCACTTTGGCCCAGCCTGCACGAATTTTACCAAAACTGATGGCTTTGCTGTCAATTAGTTCTGAGAACACGATTGATCCGGTAACAGAAGGATAGAAATAAGAATTATTGCCATTAGGCAAAGAGGACGACCAATCGTTGCGGGCAGTAGCATCTAAATAGGCAAAATTTTTGTATCCAAAGTTGGCACTTGCAAATACACTGTTTATTTCTTTTTCACGAGTGTAATTGGTGGCCAATGCAGCGTCCACAGAGTTGGAAAGATTATAGAAATCAGGAATTACTATTCCACCTACACTGGCACCGCTTAAGCGTTGGAATTTCTGGTACATAATGTTTGAACCAGCATTTACATTCATACTAAAGTTTTCTGATTTTTGAGAGAACATCAACATGAATTCGTGGTTAATTTCATGTTGCTGACGACTGGCTTCATAAAAAGAAGATAATTCCTGTGAATAAACGGCATTGCGTTCGTATTGTTTATCACTGAAATAGTCCAGGTTCAATTTATACTGGAATTTCAAACCTTCGAATAGATTAATTCTGGTACCGATGTTTCCATACAAACGATCACGGGTGTCATTCTGATAACATTTGTAACGTGACCAGTAAGGGTTGTTGGAATAGGCCAATGAAGGATCATTCCAGTCGTTACGGTTCCATCCTGCCTGAGTTCCGTCAGGGAACATGTAGAAGTTTTTCAACTGCTCCATATCCAATTGACGTTGACCCCATTGGATGAACTTCTGCATCACGTTGTTATCGCCATATCCGGTTTCAGGTCTTCCTTTGGCAGCCTGGTTCAAATAATTGATGTTGGTAAATACCTCGTAAACTTTTTTGTCGGTAGCAGTAGCATTAATGCTAAAGCTGTTTTTGTCCAGGCTACTGTTAGGCATGTATCCGGTCAGGCTTGAATTGGTATAGGAAGCTCTAACCGAAGCATATTCTGTAGCTTGTGATACTGAGATATTGTTGGAAAAGTTATGTCCTAATTCAAAGAAGTCTTTGATGTCATGTTGAGGGGCTACCCATGGAGAAGTAGTAGGGTTACCTACTTTACCGCCGGCTTCCCATTTTGCAACATCATACCATGATAAATACCGGGTATTTGCATCATATTTTGGGCCCCAGCTTTCGTCGATTGAATAATCAGGGATTGTATAGTTGGTACCGTTTATCTCGGCAATAGGATTACCGTCATCATCAAAAGTTGTTAAGGCATAACCGCCTCCGTATTCTTTCTGCATGATAGGAAGTTTATTTACCATTTCAACCCCTGCTGAAGTGTTGAAAGTAACGCCTAATCCTGCATTTTTAGCACCCTTTTTAGTGGTAATCATGATAACCCCATTGTTAGCGCGTGAACCATACAAAGCAGAAGCATTAGGACCTTTAAGTACAGACATTGATTCGATGTCGTCGGGGTTAATATCCTGGATCAAGTTACCGTAGTCAAAACCACCGGCACCACGGGCTGCATCAGCGGTATTGAAATCTGTACCTTCAATTGGCACTCCGTCAATCACAAACAAAGGCTGATTATTACCTGAAATGGATTTAACACCACGCAGGATGATTTTTGATGATCCTCCCATGTTTCCTGAAGCACTGGTAATTTGCAATCCGGCTACTTTCCCTGCCAGTGAATTGATGGGGTTGGAAACTCCACCTCTGGCTTTGAGTAACTCGTCGCCTTTTACTTCAGCAACAGAATATCCAAGCGCTTTTTTGTCCCTTGAAATTCCCAAAGCGGTGACCACCACCTCATCCACGGAAATGTTCTGTGATGCCATCTTAACATTTATGGTACTCTGGTTGTTAATTGCAACTTCCTGATTTACCATACCCACAAAAGAAAAAATCAGTGATTTAGCATCCTGTGGCACTTTTAACCTGAAGGCTCCATCCATGTCTGTGATCGTACCCAAAGTGGTACCTTTTACAGATACAGATACGCCTGGCAAAGAACTTCCGTCATCGGCAGAAGTCACAGTGCCTCGGATTTCCCTGGTTTGTGCCCATAGGACATTCAAACCAATAGCGAAAAACATAAGCAATAACGCGATTCTTTTCATGTAAAAAAATTTTAAATTAAACAGCAACATTTGAATCAATAGCAATCAGCCAAAATCTTATTCATCCCCTTCCTGTAGTGCTTTATCACCGAATTGAATTCCCCCAAATCCAATTCCCGGGAATTTTTAAGATCTTTTTTTAAGGTCACCCCCCTTTGTTAAGTGGGGTGCCGTTTTCTGATCGAATCACAAATTTAAAAAAATGTGCATAGGATGGTCTGTCCCTAAAAACCTATTGGACAATATATTGTTGGGTAAATTAATTTTTTGAAGTTTAATTTATCAATATAATTTACGGCTGAAAATATAAGCTGTTGGAGTATAGTTAATTAATGTTAATTTTCAATAAGTGCAAACTGTCTATTTAGAATGCATATAAATTACAAGATTGTTACTAAATCCTTGATTTGATTTAAAAAAAACGTTTTTCGGGGTGGTTTTATTTCTAAATGATTAGAATTGTTTGTTAAAACTTTCGATTTAATGTTATCGGGTATTGCGTTTAAGCCATTGTTTAGTATCATGATCTGATCCATTCCAAAAGCAGCCGCCCCCTCAATATCGATTTCCCAGGAGTCCCCGATCATGATACTTTTCTTCTTGGCAGCATTACTCGATTTTAAGGCATGTTCAAATATCTGCCGATGGGGCTTGGCCGTTTGTAATTCTTCAGAAACAAATACCCGGTCGAAATAGGAAGCAATTCCGCTGTTTTGAAGTTTATCGTATTGCACTTCCTTGAAGCCGTTGGTAATAATATACATCTGGTAGCCTTTTGCTTTCAAATAATCCAGGGTTTCTATGGTCTGGGGAAACAATGCGGTTTGATTGCCCATGCATTCCAGGTAATAACGGTTGATCGCTTCCCAGTCCTGATTGGTAATGTTGAAAGAAGTGAGGGAACGGGAAAAACGTTCTACTATCAAAAATTGCTTGGTAACTTTCTTTGCCCTGTAATCGACCCAAAGCGAATCGTTGATTTCTTCATAGACTAAAAAGTAGTCTTCAAACGAGCTGATTTGATGGATATAATTCAAATCCTGGAGGGTTTGCAAAAGGGCGGCCTTTGCATTGGTCGAAAAATCCCAAAGGGTATTGTCCAAATCAAAAAACAGAAAATCGTACTTTCTCATTCTTCTTCTTCTGTTTCCTCAATGGAGGCCTCTTTATACCCTTCCAAAACAATTACTATTTCACCTTTAATGGCTTTCGAACCGAAATGTTCGATCAATTCGGCCAGGGTGCCTCTTTTGTTTTCTTCAAAAAGCTTGGAGAGCTCGCGGGAGACAGAGGCCCTTCTGTCAGGACCTAGAAATTCGGCAAACTGTTCCAGTGTCTTCATCAACCGGTAGGGCGATTCATAAAAGATCATGGTACGCGGCTCAGTGATCAATTCCTTGATTTTTTTATGCCGGCCTTTCTTTTGGGGGAGGAACCCTTCAAAGGAAAAACGATCGGTAGGAAATCCTGAATTAACCAGTGCAGGAATAAGGGCTGTTGCACCCGGAAGGCATTCCACCTCGATGTCTTTTTCCAGACAGGTCTTTACCAGCAGAAACCCCGGGTCACTGATTCCGGGGGTGCCGGCATCGGAAATCAGGGCCACATTCTTGCCCTGTTCAATCTGTTCGGCAATCATTTCAACGGTCTTGTGCTCGTTGAATTTGTGATGCGAGATGAGCCTGTTCTTTATCTCGTAATGGGAAAGTAATCTGGCTGAAGTACGGGTGTCCTCAGCCAGTATTACATCCAC
>DATGYU010000291.1:0-7239 GCA_035297625.1 Prolixibacteraceae bacterium | reverse complement strand
CCGATGCTTCCTATTATTTATTCCGGTCGGAAGATGACGCCTCAGAATATATCATTGAAGAGGATAACTGGGTGGCTGCGGCAGAACTGGCCGACAGTGCGGGAGTGGATGTGATCAATTCCTCTCTGGGATATTATAATTTTGACGACTCCACCACCAACCATCCCTATGCTGATATGAATGGGGTTAAAACCCGTGTTACACAAGGGGCCAATATGGCTTTTTCAAAAGGAATACTTGTTTTCACAAGTGCCGGCAATGAAGCCACCAATGCCTGGAGGCATATCATTGCCCCTACCGATGGGGTAAATGTTATTTCAGTAGCTGCAGTTGACTCGACGGGTAAAAGGGCTTCTTTCAGTTCCATCGGACCGGCTTACGGAGGTGCTGTTAAACCCAATCTTGCCGCCCGCGGAAGACTTACTTACCTTGTTACAAGCAGTGGCAAACTTGGTTTTTCAAATGGCACTTCCTTTTCATCACCCGTGTTGGCAGGGATGGGCGCCTGCCTGTTACAGGCCAATCCCCAGGCTACTGTGCAACAGGTAAAACATGCCATGGAGCAAAGCGGCAGCATTTATTTAACGCCCGATTCATTGATTGGATATGGAATTCCTGATTTCGAAAAAGCGGATGTCTTGCTTAAAGATATGACTGTTGCCAGGGATTCAACTGCCGAATGGGAGTTATGGCCTAACCCGTTTACTGATTATCTGGCTATACGAAATTTAAAATCCAAATTAACAGGCCAATGCCTCATTAAAATATTCAACGTGCAAGGGGCTCCCCTGTTGGAAAAAGAATTTAACAGCAATGAGACCCTTCTTTTAAATAATCTGGGTAACTTGCCCGAGGGTCTTTTGATTGTTTCCATACAATCAGGAGACAAGAAAAAACAATTTAAACTGATAAAAATTACCCGATGAGTGAACTTCAGGTTTCACTTTCCGAATTGCAACGCCAGGTAAAAGGCAGGCTGGAGGATTTGTTTTCTGTTCCTGTATGGGTCAAAGCCGAAATTAGTGAGATGACCGTTAACCGCAGCGGGCATTGTTACCTTGACCTGGTGGAAACACAGGAAGGAACAGATACTGTCGTTGCACGTTGCCGGGCTACCATCTGGTCCTATACTTTCAGGATGCTCCGCCCTTATTTTGAAACCACTACCGGGCAGGCCTTTACAGAAGGTCTGAAAGTTCTGTTACAGGCCAAGGTGGAATACCATGAGGTGTATGGATTTAGCCTCAACATTCGGGACATTGATCCGGTATATACCCTGGGCGACATGGCCCGACAGCGCCGTGAGATCTTATCCCGGCTACAGGAGGCCGGGGTGCTTGAGATGAATAAGGAACTTGAATTGCCCCTGGTGCCTCAGCGCATTGCCATAATCTCTTCTCCCACCGCGGCAGGGCTGCAGGACTTTGTGAATCAGCTGCACAAAAATCCTTATGGATTTGTATTTTATACCAAACTGTTCCCCGCCGTCATGCAGGGAATGGAGGCTCCCCACAGTATTACCGATTCCCTGGAGCAGATATTTTTGCATGAGGAGTTGTTCGATGCCGTTGTGATCATTCGTGGAGGAGGTGCCCAGATCGATCTTGCCTGCTTTGACAATTATGAACTGGCCTTTAATGTGGCACAGTTCCCTTTGCCTGTCATTACCGGTATCGGCCACGATAAGGACGATACGGTTATCGATATGGTGGCTCATACCAAAATGAAAACACCAACGGCTGTTGCGGAATTCCTGATAACAGGAGCTCTGCAGTTTTCCCAGCAACTGGGCGAGATCGAAAAGCAGTTTATAGATCTGATAACCAACCAGCTGGAAGATCACAGAAATCAGTTAAACGATGCTGCTGACCAACTGAGTATCCTGGTTAACCAACTGATCGTGAAACAAACCAACCGTTTGAATATAGACCGCATCCAACTTACCAATTCTGTTGATGCCTTTATGAAAAGCCAATTCTCGGAATTGAAAAAAATAACCGTTGAAACAAAAAATAATGTAGGCCGTTTTGTCACCTATCAAAACCATTCGCTTGATCAGTCAAAAACCCACCTGGGGTATATTTTCCGAAAACAAGTGCTGAAAAAGCAAAACTTAATAACCCAATATCACCATTTGATAAGGATCCGGGCCCTGGATACCCTCCGTGCAGAGAAAAAGTCCCTGGGTTCCATCCAGGATAAACTCCGGCTGGTAGATCCTTTGAATATTTTGAAACGCGGATATTCATTTACCCTGGTCAATGGCAAGATACTGAAATCAGTAAAAAATGTCAGGCAAGGCGATTTGCTTGAGACTCAGTTAAGAGATGGAAAAGTGATCAGTATTGTAGATAAGAAAGAGGAATAAAATGGCATACGATTTATATATTTACATCCATTATAACCAGCCATTTAACAATTAACAATTTAACACATATTCTATGGCAACTAAAAAGGTAACTTACAAAGAAGCAATCCTGGAGATAGAAGATATTTTGAAGAAGATAGAAAACGAGGAACTGGATGTGGATGAGCTTTCTGAGCATGTCAGCCGGGTATCAGTACTGATTGGCATTTGCAAGGATAAACTGCATAAAACAGAAGCAGAGGTAGAGAAAATCCTCAATGATATGGATGAGTAGTGAAAGTTTTCACGTTTACAATTTCAAGTGCAAAGCGATAAAGATCGATGGATTGATATAGTTTCCAGCTTTTCAGCTTCCTCATAATCCCATTTTTTTTTCAAAGCCTTCCGTGGGTTAAACCCACCGGAAGGATACACCCGCCATTAACCCAATCAGCGGTTCACGCTTATGCCGGTTTACGAAACTGGCATTCATTCCCTTTAGGAAGTATCATTTAAAAAGTGTCTCCGGCCGGCAGGCCTTTCACTTCGCATTATCAAATGTATAATATCCAATATTCATATGTAATACGCCATAAGTACTATTGTAATACTAAAACCGCCATTTTAGTATTACAATAGTACTTAAGTAGTACTTAAATAAGAGTTGGGATCCATATGGATTATTAATTCATAAGGAGAATAACTGATCATTTATTGAACCTGTTGCCAGCCCTCAGGGGGTTTTTCAGTAGACCCTGTTGACAGGTTTATTTCTCTAAACCCTTCCTGGATAAATACCCAACGAAAGGATGGCTGATTGTCGGCCCTGGCAGCGGTTTACCCTGACGGCAGTTAAGCCACTTATCGCTGTTCGCTGTTACTGAAAACCGGTTACGGCTCACTTAATTTTACCCTAACATCCATATACCCTCCAATTTAAAGTATCTCTTAATTTAATATTTAAATATTGTTCAGCCGGTGCAATTCAGGAATGCTTTTATTATCTTTATGCAAACTGAAAAGCAATGAAACTTCCCGTTTTTGTAAAAGATGATCCATGGTTGCAGCCCTATGCCCCAACCATTATTGCCCGTTTGGAGACTGCCCGGGATAAAGAGATAGAAGTGGTGGGAAATGTCAGTTTGGCAGAATTTTCACAGGGCCATAAATGGTACGGGTTACATCATCAGAATAATCAATGGGTGATTCGTGACTGGGCACCTAATGCCACTCATATTTATGTATCAGGCGATTTCAACAACTGGCAGGAAACTGCGGAATATGCTATGCAGCCTATAGGCAATGGAAATTGGGAACTGATACTTTCAGAAGAAAAAATTAAACATGGCGATCATTTTGTTTTCTCCATGTACTGGAATGGGGGACAGGGCAAACGTATCCCGGCATGGATTAACAGGGTGGTTCAGGATGAACAGACCAAGCTGTTCAGTGCCCAGGTGTGGTCGCCACGAGAACCCTATCAGTGGAAAAATGAAGGATTTAAACGGCCCAACGAAGCTCCTTTAATTTATGAGGCGCATGTTGGAATGGCTGGTGAGAGTGAACGGGTTCATACTTACAATGAATTCAGAACCGACATACTGCCACGTATTCAAAATGCAGGATACAATACCATCCAGCTGATGGCCATACCCGAACATCCCTATTACGGGAGTTTTGGTTATCATGTATCCAGTTTTTTTGCCCCATCCTCCAGGTTTGGTACTCCCGAAGAACTGAAACAACTGGTGGATGAGGCCCATGGGATGGGAATCTCGGTAATTATTGATTTGGTACATTCCCACGCGGTAAAAAATGAAGTGGAAGGACTGGGAAAATATGACGGTACCCGCTGGCAGTTTTTCCATGAAGGCGCCAGGGGTGAACATCCTGCATGGGACTCCTACTGCTTTAACTATGGGAAGCCTGAGGTGATTCATTTTCTGCTTTCCAACATCAGGTACTGGATGGAAGAATTCCGCTTTGATGGCTTCCGCTTTGACGGGGTGACCTCGATGCTCTATTTTGATCATGGCCTGGGAAAGGCCTTTACCAATTATGGTGATTATTTCGACGGGGGAATGGACCAGGAGGCCTTTAGCTATTTTATCATGGCCAATAGGCTGATCCATGAGATGAATCCTTTTGCCCTTTCCATTGCCGAAGAGGTAAGCGGACTGCCCGGGCTTGCCACGCCCTTTTACAATGGGGGAGTGGGTTTTGATTATCGCATGGCTATGGGGGTTCCTGATTTTTGGATCAAGATAATAAAAGAGATACCCGATGAACAATGGGATGTGGGAAACATTTTCTATGAGCTGACTTCCAAAAGAATGGATGAGAAGGTGGTCAGTTATGCCGAATCTCATGATCAGGCTTTGGTGGGGGATAAGACCATCATTTTCAGGTTGATCGATAAGGAGATGTATTTCAGCATGCGTAAAGATCAGCCTAATTTAACCGTTGAACGGGGGATGGCTTTGCATAAAATGATCCGCCTGGCCACCCTTAGCTGTGCCGGGGGCGCTTACCTGAATTTCATGGGCAATGAATTCGGGCATCCTGAATGGATTGATTTCCCAAGGGAAGGCAATAACTGGTCCTATGCCCATGCCCGCAGGTTATGGGGCATTGCCGACAACAAGGATTTGCGTTATCACCTGTTGTCGGATTTTGACCGTGAGATGATTCAATTTGCCAAACTTTCAAGGCTGATAGAAAATCCGCAGGTAAATTGGGTGTACGACCATAAAGGAAATGAAATACTGGTTTATTCCAGGGGTAAATACTTGTTTGTATTTAACTTTAATCCATTTCAGTCATTCCCAGATTACGGCATTCCGATGCAGGCTTCCAAATATAAAATCATCCTTCATACCGATGAAGAACGCTTTGGAGGACAAAACCGCATTGACAAGAGTTTGATTTATTACACCATTCCTGAAAGCGGATTGACCAGTCAGCATTACCTGCGCTTATACCTTCCGGCCAGGACAGCCATGGTATTGGAAAGACAGGATTTTAAAAGGGTGAGATGAAAGAGTTTCAAGTTCCAGGTTTCAAGTTCCAAGTTGGGGTGCTATGGACAATGAAAGTAATTAGCTAATTGGCTCTGCAAAGGACCTTAAGGTCTTTAAAAACTTTAAGGTTTTCAATTGAAGCCAAGGCCACAGCACTTGAAACTTGAAACCTGGAACTTGAAACTTTTAAATTGTAAATTGTAAATCGTCAAATTGTAAATTTTAATGGCTTTTATCACCGAAATAAATATTCCTGAGTTTCCATGGAAAATGGATTATTCGAAGAGCATGATGTTTTTTGGATCATGCTTCTCCGAGAATATCGGTCAGAAGTTGTTGGATATGAAATTCAATATTGATCTGAACCCTTTTGGGATATTGTACAATCCTGTTTCCATTGCCAACAGCCTAAAGATATTACTTGAAAAGCGGCTTTTTACGAAATATGATTTGTTTCAGGACCAGGGACAGTGGAATAGTTTTTATCATCACAGCCGTTTCTCGGATACTAACCGGGAGTTGGCACTTGAAAAGATCAACAGCCGGATTAGCCAGTCGCATGAGTTTTTGGCAAAAGCTGATTTTCTGCTCATCACTTTTGGTACCTCATGGGTGTATGAATACAACCGGACCGGACAAGTCGTATCCAACTGTCATAAAGTTCCCTCCAGTCAATTTAAACGTTACCGGCTTGATGTTTCCGATATTGCCGACAGCTATTCAGAATTAATTAAGGAACTTATACGATTTAACCCAAAGTTAAAGCTTGTGTTTACGGTAAGCCCGATCAGGCACTGGAAAGATGGGGCTGTGGAGAACCAGGTAAGCAAATCGGTGTTATTGCTGGCGATTGATCAGCTGGTAAAAGGGTTGGGAAATAATTATTGTAAATATTTTCCTTCTTACGAGATCATGATGGACGAACTGCGTGATTATCGCTTTTATGCGGATGATATGATCCATATCAGCCCGGTGGGAATCGACTATATTTTTGAGCGTTTCAGCAAGGTCATGATCACCCCGGAAAGCCTTGCGACGGCCAAACAGGTGGGGAAAATCAGGAAGGCATTAGCCCATCGTCCTGTTAATTGGACCTCACCTGAATATGAAAAATTTTTGTCATATAACTTGGAGGAAATTAATAAATTAACAATTAATTTTCCTTATCTTAATTTCACCAATGAAAGAAAGCAATTGGATCAGGATTTGGCTGATATTCAGAAAACAAGGATCAAATAAAGAGCATCTTAATTTGTATTTTTGTAATAAGTTCATTATTCAAATCATGCAATTCCTTTTGGGAAGTTTACCTTTAAAGGCCTAAAAAGTCATAATTATGAGTTATTTAAAATTTGATAAAAATCAGTTGGTAAATCTGGAGTATTCACTTCAGCGGGAAGTGCTTCGTTCGAATCGTGCCGGTTCTTACATCAGTACCACCCTGGCCGGATGCAATACCCGGAAATACCATGGATTACTCATTTGCCCCATTGATGAACTTGATGGAGAAAAGCAAGTTCTTTTATCTTCCTTGGATGAATCGGTGATTCAGCATGGCGCTTCTTTCAATCTGGGGATTCACAAATTCGACGGGGATCATTATGAACCCAAAGGACACAAGTATATCCGGGATTTTGACGTGGAAATCATTCCGCGGACCACCTACCGGGTAGGAGGCGTTGTTTTGAGCAAGGAACGTATCTTGGTTGAAAAAGAACAGCAGGTACTGGTTCGATACACCCTTGAAGATGCTCATTCGCCTACAGTATTGAGGTTCAAGCCCTTCCTGGCCTTTAGGAATGTGCACGAGCTGAGCAAAGCCAACCTGTATGCCAACACACGCTATACAGAAATTGTGAACGGGATAAAGAT
>DATGYU010000290.1:0-3237 GCA_035297625.1 Prolixibacteraceae bacterium | reverse complement strand
AGGGATTTTGAAGCCATGGTGGAAGGCAAGCCTGTGCGTCTGATCAAAGATGGGTCGTTTGCCATTGACAATTTTAAGAAGGAGCCTCTGGGCGAATATGAATTCTTTGCCGAGCTTAGGATGCAGGGAGTGTCACAGCTTGGACAGATAGAAGAAGCTATCCTGGAAAGCTCGGGTAATATCAGTATCTTTTATTTTCCGGATGACGAGGTTAAATTTGGATTGCCTATTATGCCAGGATCGCTGGACAAAAGTTCGCGTAAGATTGTCTATAATGATTACTATTCGTGTACCTTTTGTGGATACACCGAAATACTGAAACCATCCCATAGCCAAAGTTGCATCAAATGCAGAAAAGATAAATGGGTTAAGGCCAGTAACAGAAAACGTGTCACCTGACAGGTAGTCTTGCCTTATGACTGATTTTCTATCATTGGTTTACTTTGATTGTATTCTTCCACCAATGCAAGGGCCTTGTCATAATCTGCACTTGACACCACTACCTTTACCGGTTCAAAGCCTCCGGGCGATACTACCCAAGGTTCAATGACTCCCATCAGACGATTTTGTAAGAATGCCTGAATGTTATTGTCGTCCAGTACATTTTTTATCATGGTAGCTTTCCATAATTCACCTGAGAAAACTTCCATCAGCTGTAAATTATCTTTTGTAGTCATGGTAAGGAATTTTTGAATTATGTATACAATAAAACTTGAATATTTCATGTTTCAAGTACCAGGTGGGATCTACAGAGAGAATACCATATCCGCGAAAGCCAGGTTTAATTGATGTTCCAAAAGTCCCACAGGTCCTAAATTAAAAACCATTGTGCCAGTAACCTTAAGCCTTGATCCCTTAAACAACTTACCACTGCATATTCCTACTGGAAATTGGAATTTGAAGCATTAAACTTACCTTTATTTTTCCCTTGCCAGCTTAATGTTATACCTGTCACAGCAGGGCGCTGTCAAAACCAGGGTGTCGGGGTGGATAAGCTGGAAGAACTTTTCAAAGTCATTGGCCAGCTCTATCTTAGCTTTGGCATCAAAGATAAACTTACAATTGAGCATTTCCCCCTTTTTCACTAGTACCATTTTTCCGTAGGCGATCAGCGTATCATTTTGCAGGACCCCGAATATTCCGTTAGGTTTCAGGGCAAGATGATCAAAATCCAGCGTAAAGCCACTGCCATCAAAGCCTCCAGAAGAACTTACTGCCTTCCAGTTGCCATAACATATTTTGTATTCGGCAGGCATGAAATCTGTATTGAAATAATAATTTTTAAAGATTTCATTGATGCTTGTGAATATCTTTTTATTGTCTTTGTCCGTTTTGCCAGCATAGGTATGATTGTAAAGGCAGACAATTGTAATAGTTATAAAAAAAAATCTCATAGGTTTCTTTGTTTCTTATTCTCTATCTTTTAGCAAGCTAACCTTATCTTTAATCAGGTTCCAGGTCTCAGTTACCTTATTGTCCACCACTTTCTCCTTTCTCACTATCCCAACATTGTCTACATAATACAAAAAGTAGTTATCCTTAATAAACTGATCTTTTAATACCTTCATCTTGACTACGTTCTTGTAGGTTTTATCTTCAATTTTCAATTCATCAAATATATCAGTGATCTCTGCATTTTTACTCTTATCTCCCTTCTTTTTACTTGAGAGCAACAGGAAGCCGCCTTCGTTTAATCCTCTTGATATTACATAGCCAATTAGCTGTTCGTCATAAAATGAATTCTCCAATGAGCTATGGTAATGAATGCGATAGTACTCATAATAACGGACATTACCTGTTATATAAAGCGTATCTTTTTCTATTGATTCCACACTGATGCTATCATGCATGATATTAGTTGAATCACGCACATATACGATACTGTCTTTAGGTGGTGTCAGGCTGTCTTTGGGTACTGTTTTTAGGGTATCCGCCTTTAAGGGAACCATGGTATACACCCAATAGCTCCCCTTATTAAACAGGAAGGGATGCAGTGAATTGTCTATTTTTACAAATATGGTGGAGTCTTGCTGGTCTTTCACACACCCTATCATAGTTAACACAACTACCAGGATCACCATCAGGATTTGAAATCTTGGTTTATATGATAGGAATGATGTTTTCATTTGACAAGTTTATTGTGTTGTCCTGAAAGGAATTGAATTATTTGCGTTGATCATGCTGTATGGCGCCCCTATGTAGGCTCCCTTTATTCTCAACAGATATGCACCATCAAAACTACTAAATACTCTTGTCAGTAAAAAGAATATTAATAATTATTATAGAAAAACAGGATATACAGCCATCACATTCATTGCACTTCATGTTTAATCTTATAGCCTGTATATCAGTCCCACCTGTGCTTTGTAGTTGTGGGGCATTCCCGGATAGTAATAACGGGGCAGCTGGTTACCCTGTGCGGTTGCATTGATAAGAACCATAGCGGCATATTTCTCATCCATAAGGTTTTGTACACCGGCTGAAAGGCTAAAGGATAGTTTTCCTAAGCTTTTTTCATATCCGCCCATCACGTTGGCAAGTGAATAGGCATTGGAGTAGATGGAATTATCGTCCCGCAGGGGCATGCGTCCCACAGTAAGGTAGTGCAGGTTCAGATAGAAGCCTTTTTTATGGGTAGTCTCCAGCATCCAGTTGGTCAGGATATCAGGTGTACCGGTGAGCTTATTGCCCGAGTAGTCATTCCCCCGGTCGGTAAATTCGGCAAATCGGTAGTTGGTGATGCTTCCATTGGCCCGGAACCAGGTACTACAGTTGGCCCGGTTGATAAGTCTGTAATCTACTTTCATTTCAATACCCGGATGGTTGGTCCCTCCGGCATTGATCCCCATGTATTCATCCTCGCCCACACGTTGAGCTACCAAAAGGTTTTTTACCTTCATGTAGTAGGCCGAAAACTCGAACAGCAATGATTCATTGACCTTGCCTTTGGTGCCTAGCTCATAGTTCCAGCCTGTCTCTGGTTGTATGGATGTATTTCTCTTTCCCCCCGGCAGGAGTGTTTCCTCAAGGGTAGGAGGGGAGAAACCATGGCTAATCACCCAAAAGAGGCGAAGGTTTTTGCCGGCCATCCATATTGCGGCAACCCGGGGAGAGAGTATTGCCGGGAATTTATGATTTCCGCTCTGGTCACCGTTTGAAAGAAACTTGTCTTTATAGCGATAGCTGGTCTGATTCAAATTCAGGCTTGCGGACAATATCATCTTTTTCAATATATTC
>DATGYU010000289.1:0-10147 GCA_035297625.1 Prolixibacteraceae bacterium | reverse complement strand
GAATAGACATCCCAATTTCTATTTTTGTATCCTTAGTTTCTTTAAAGCTTAATAACTCATAGGTTTGTGAAAAAACAAATTGGACAGTTATACAAAGGAAAAAAGTAATTGAAGCAATAATAAATTTTTTCATGGTAGTTAGTTTTTTTGTAAATCTATTCAAACTAACAATAAATACCAATCAATTCAAGATAAAATTTATCACATTTTAATACAATGTGTTAGCCATTGTTACTATTCTGTTACTCATCAAACAAAAAACCCTTGCAATCTGTTGACTACAAGGGTTTTGTTGTTCTTAAAAAGTACCCGAAGCCGGAATCGAACCGGCACGATATTGCTATCACTGGATTTTGAGTCCAGCGCGTCTACCAATTCCGCCATTCGGGCTTGTTCGTAAACCGGGTGCAAAAATAATGGAAAATTCCTTTACACAAAACATTTACCCCATTATTTCTTTCTTTTCCTCAACAACAGGGCAAAAACCGTGTAAAGCGAATTAACAGGGGAAAGAAAGTTTAAAGTTTAAAGTTCCAAGGGTTGAAGCATTGGAAGGGGCCCTGAAACCCTGCCTGACCAGACGGGCAGGAAATTCAGAATGACTAATGGTTACTGATTACTGCCAACGGGTCATTGATCACTTCTTTCTATTTCTTACTCTAGCACAACATTTTCGTTGGCGGGCCTTATTTTACAAAGCATTTTATTTTTTGTTATCTTTAGCCCCATTCACTCACCGAACCACCAAAGGGACCTTGTATGAACCTGACTGATGACCATGCATTGTATATTCAGCTAAAAGAAGGAAACGAGCAGGCTTTCAAGGCTTTGTTTGAGAAATACTATGCCTCCATGTGCCATTATGCCTGCCAGTTTTTAAAAGACAGCGATATGGCCGAGGAGACCGTACAGGAACTTTTTGTTCGCCTTTGGGAAAAACGAACTACCCTTACCATCGACACCTCGGTTCAGAATTACCTGTTTCGTTCGGTACACAATCATTGCCTCAACCAGCTGCAGCATCAAAAAATAAGGCAACAGTATGCCAGCCATGTCATGGAAACATCCAAACAGGAGGCCGACTGGCAGCCTTTCTACATGGAAGTGGAACTGATCGAACGCATCGAAAAATGCATCAGCTCACTGCCCGAAAAGCGGCAGGAGATCTTCAGGCTTAGCCGTGAGCAGGGTTTGAAGTACAAGGAGATTGCCGAAAAGCTGAATATTTCGGTGAAGACCGTGGAGGCGCAAATGGGTCTGGCTCTGAAATATTTACGCGACGAGCTGAAAGAATTAAACCCCAATCAACTGGCCCTTTTGATTATTTTTAAAAAAAAAATCTGCACACAATAAGGGTTAGCCCTCCCCTGGTATGTCTTTAGGGCATATGAAGGCAAATCAGAACATAGAAGACGAAAAATGGGCGGCATTGGCCAAAGTGCTTTTCGACAAGCAGGAACAGCCCTTGGATGGAACATCTTCCGTATCTCAGAATGAACTTCCGGCCGGAGTAAATGATTTTGAAGAGATGGATGAGGTGGCCAACAAGGTGGAGCTGTACTTTAAATTGAATAAATACGCAACCGCTCAGGCCTGGGAAAAGGTTGCTGGTCGTATTCATCAAAAGCCACAAAGCAAGCCTGCCATTCTTCGAAGATTGATTACAAGTCCTGCCCTACGCATAGCCGCCACGATTTTAATGGCCGCCCTGCTGAGCCTGGCAGGTTATCAGGTGTTCGACCGCTGGATTGAGGGGAACGGGATTATTGAGATCAGCGCTTCAGCCACCAGGGTAGAAAGCGTAACCCTTCCTGACGGTTCACTGGTAAGCCTTAATTCAAATACACACCTTACATATCCCAAAAGATTTGGTAATTTAACACGTGAAGTTACCATTGAAGGGGAAGCATTTTTTGAGGTGAAACCCAATCCTAAGAAACCTTTCATCATCCATGCCGGGACTGCACGGGTTAAAGTGCTTGGTACCAGTTTTAATGTCCGTGCTTACCCGGGGGCCCGTGAGATGGAAGTAATCGTGAAAACCGGTAAGGTGCAGGTTTTAAATCAAAAAACAGAAGCCAAACAAAATGATGAACTGATCCTGACCCCTGGCGATAAGGGAACCCTGGTGCACCAGAGCCATGCCCTGGTGAAAAGCACCAATGAGAATCCCAATTACATTGCCTGGAAAACGCATGAGCTGGTTTTCAGGGCCACTTCGCTTAACGAGGTGATCGATAATCTTGAAAACGTATACAAAGTAAACATACAACTGCAGGACCCCCGGCTGGGAGGACAGTTGCTTACCGCTCATTTCAACAATTATTCACTTGACTTTATCCTGAAGGTAATAGAAACCACCTTCAGGCTGCAAACCAGCCAGGTGGACGGAAAGTATATTTTAAAAGCAAAATCTTAAAGAAACACTCAACGCCATGAAAACAAATAAAATCATATTCTATCTTTTTGGTCTGCTCATTGGTGCAATGATGATTGTTGCACCACAGGGGGCTGCGGGTCAGAAAACCGGCAAAAGACCTGTTACCAAACAGGAATTTAAGGAGGACCGTACGCCCAGTGTCCTGGACCAGAATATCAGCATTTATGCTGAAAACGAACCCCTTTCAAGTGTAATCAAACGCATTTGCGATTACCTGAAAATTGACTATTCCTACAATTCAAAGCTGATGGAAGGAAAGAAGATCAATTTGAATGTATCGAACAAGCCTATCAAATATGTACTGGACCAGTTAATGCAGGATTTCTATCTTCTTTTTGAGATCCAGGACAACATCATGGTGATCCGCGATTATGTGCCCATGGACAAGAGCCTGGCCTATGATAAAAAAGCGCGTACCTATCATGGGGAAACCGGTTTTGTATTTGATAATCCGAAGAAAAAATCAATCACCATTGATTTCAAGACTTCCAGTAACCTGATTATCATCCCGGTGGCTATCAACAATTCGGATACCCTGAATTTCATTCTGGATACAGGCATTACGCATCCCATTATTACAGAGCTTCCCTTTGTCAACAAGCTGAGCCTTAATTTTCTTCAGCCTATTCATATCAAGGGCCTTGGAGAAGGAGAACAGCTCACAGCCTATAAGTCGGACAACAATACCATCAGTCTCGAGGGCCTTGTAGCCTATGACCAGGAAATAGATATGGTGATTAATGAAGACTTCCAGATCTCGCAGATTTTGGGAATCCCCGTACATGGACTGATAGGCTTTAACCTTTTCAAGGATTATGTGGTTAAAATCAATTATGACGATCATAAGATCACCTTAACCAAGCCCGAGTATTACAGTTACAGGGGAAGGGAAAGGGACATCGTGATGCCCTTAAGCCTGGAGCACAGCAAACCTTTTGTGACTACCAGCATTGTGACCGACCAGAATAAGGACGTTCCGGTGAAGCTTTTGGTTGATACCGGGGCCAGCGATGCCCTTTGGCTCTCGGCCAGTTCGGACAGTTCGATTGTATTGCCTCAAAACTGTATTGAGACTTTTTTGGGCAGTGGTTTAAGCGGTGATTTGTTTGGAAAAAAAGGACGGATTGGCGCTATCTGGGTGGGACCCTTGGTATTGTATGATCCCATTGTGGCCTTTCCCGATGATGAAATGATGACCCAACTCATTGGCAAGGAGAACCGCAACGGCACCCTTGGAGCCGAGATACTGCGTCGCTTTGTGGTTACCATCGATTATCCCAACAAACGACTGGTACTCAGGCCTACAAACAATGTGAAGGATGAGTTTAATTACAATATGAGCGGGCTGGAAGTTATCAACCCGATGCCGGGAGCTCCCATCTTTCTGGTGGATAACATCCGTGAAAACTCTCCTGCCTATTATGCAGGCATCAAGCAAAATGACCAGATTATTGCCATCAACAATAACACGAACAAGGAATTAACACTCAATGATATCAACTTGCTGTTTCAAAGCCATGAAAGCAGGAAAATAAAGATGACCGTTCTAAGGGACGGAGAAGAGATTAAAACAGAATTTCAGTTGAAAAAGATGTTCTGATCTGACTTCGTACCCAAAACTATGTATGTCACACAGTAATTGGAAAGGTTTTTGTTAGATGATAATACAATGTGTGAAATATTCATCAATCTAAAAGAATGAAGCCCCTATGTGGATTATTACTACTTGTTTTCCTTTTGTCTGCCAGGTTTACCTACGGACAAGGGGAAAACAATTCCGCTTTGGAACAAAAAATCAGCATTGAAGCCCACCAGGAAAGCATTGCCTCCATCCTGGATAAGATGGCCCTTCAGGCGAAAGTGTACTTTTCTTATGACCCTACCGTTGTTGGAGCCGAACGAAAAATAGATGCACTCTTTACCAATAAAAGTATTGGTGAAATCCTGGACGTACTGCTCGAAGGCCGTTTTACCTACCGGATGCTGGATAACCAGATTGTTATTACCGCCCCTGACAATATACCCGGGGCCTTGCAAAAGGGAACAGCGGATCAGGGCCTATCGCACCTTCTCACCTTTAGGGGTAAAGTACTCGACCATGACCAGAAAGATGCTTTGCCCTATGCCAGTATTTCAGTTTTACAAACAAATCTTGGTACCATTTCCAATACCGACGGGGACTTTGAACTGAAGCTGCCCGGGTCGATGATCCGTGATACGGTGGTGATCTCCTGCATGGGCTATAAGCCGCTCCGCCTGCCGGTAAGTGAGATTACCGCTCAGCCGGTAACCATCTATCTGTGGCCGGCCAATATACAGTTGCAGGAAATAAAGGTGGTGTACATCAGTCCGCAGGAAATACTTAAAAGGGTTCAGGCAAAAGTAACGCTCAATTATCCGGTAAAGCCGGAGATCATGACCTCCTTTTACAGAGAAGTGCTCAAGCAGGATAATGATTATATTGATGTGGCCGAGGCGGTAATGGACATTCGCAAGGCTTCCTATGACGATCTTTTGGCAGAGGACAAGGTAAAGTTTATCAAGGGAAGAAAGAGCCTGAATGTGAAACATTTCCAGTTTGTTGATTTCAAGATCCAAGGCGGGCCTTACTATATTACCCGTTTGGATGTGGTAAAGACGGCGGATTCATTCATGGATCCCCAATACAGCCAGTTTTATAAATACAACCTTGACGAGGTGATCGATTATGACGACCGGTTGACCTATGTGATCAGCTTCAAGCCAAAGGAGAAGGTGGACCAGGTGTATTACATGGGCAAGCTGTATGTCGACATGTCATCCTTTGCCCTGGTAAAGGCCGACTTTGAAATGAGCCGTGAAGGCCTAAAGTTTGCCCGCGAGAGCCTGATACAGAAAAAGCCCCACGACTTAATGGTGCGCCCCGTTAGGGTGATTTACCAGGTAAGTTACCGCCGCTCCGATACGCAGTGGCATTTAAGCAATGCCAGGGCTTCGATTAACTTTAGGGTGAAAAGTAAAAAAGATAAGGTCAACTCCCTTTTTCACAGCGTGAGCGAACTGCTGGTAACGGATATTAAACCGGATGAGGGAACCCGTTTTAAAAGAACCGAACTGTTCAACTCAAAGGATATCTTCACCGAGATGATCAACAATTACGATGACAATTTCTGGGAAGATTACAATACCATTGTGCCTTCCGAGGATTTGCGCAATGCCCTGAAGAAATATTATGAAGAAAATGATACCCTGTTTAATATCAGCTCCAGGAATTCTAAGTAAAGACGAATTAAAAGATTTACAATTAGACGATTTACAATTTACATTTGCCGGGTTTAAAGTTCAAGGTTTAAAGTTTAAAGTTCAAGGTGAGCAGGCTAGATGGCATGGGGCAAGGGGCTAAATGGTTCGCCGTCCCCACTGTCCCCTTTGTCTCTAAGATCCCAAGCTGACGACTACCTTTAACTTTAAACTTTAAATTTTAAACTATTTCAGCGACCAGCATGTAAGTGATTCCTTGTCTTTCACATAAATCCTGTCTCCGGCAATCAGCGGATGGGCATACACTTCGGTGTCGGCCACCTTGTATTTGGCCAGCTCGGTATAGACTGTCTGCGAGGGAGAAAAGAAGATTAGCTGCCCGGTAGAAGGCAAACAGGCTACCACTTCACCCAAATCCTGAAGCGAAGCAAAGCGGTTAAGGGCGGTGGCATCCATCCACTTTTTCTCTCCGGTTTTTACATCCAGGCAGAATAAATTGCCTGATTTGGCCTCATTGCCATACAGGTATCCATTTTTGACAAGAGGAGTGTTAAACGATACGCCCAGTTCATTATTGTCCCATAACAGGTTGTTTATCCACTGGTCGGCCTCTTTTTGAAGATGGACCATTTTAGTGCCCGATCCTTGACCGGTAACAATGACATCCATTCCATGGGCTACCGGGGTGACCGCGTTGTTGAACATGCGCTGGGTTGGGGTAGGTATTTTCCATAGCAGGGTTCCATTGGTGGAAATGCCTAATAGATCGGTTTCCGACTGAACGAGAAGCATTTGCTTGTCGTTAGGGGATAATATGGGTGATGAGTAGGTACTGGGCTGGCCTTCCACTCTCCACATTTCATGGCCTGTCAGGGCATCAAAGGCAACAACGCATCCATGTTCACGCCCGCCCAGTTGCATGATGCATTTGTCCTCCACCACCAAGGGTGAGCTGGCGGTATAAAACTGGGGTACTTCGCCGGTAAAAGCTTCATTTTTCCAGATGATCTTTCCTGTTTTGGCATCCAGGCAGGATACAACTCCGCCGGTTCCCAGGGAGTATAATTTATCCTTTGCATAAAAAGGAGTGCTCCTGGGCCCGGGATGACCCATGGCCGGGCCATTAATATTGGGTGAAGGGTTCAGGTTGGTGTGCCAGATCTCTTTTCCGGTAGCAGCATCCATACAAAGCATCACCTCGGAACTGTCCTGTTTTACATGAAGGAAAAGTTTACCATCGGCCATAACAGGAGAAGCATCGCCCAGTCCGGCATTACTTTGCCATACTTTCGTAAGCTGGGCAGGCCATACCACAGGTTTTACAAATCCCGATACTTTGCCATCACGTTCATTACCCCTCCAGCCACAGCAGTCTTGAGCAGTAACACTGCCTGCCAAAATAATAGCAATGGCTATAACTAACATTGATAGGATAAGTTTTTTCATTTTTTTTAATTCTAAGTTGATAGTTGAACTTCATTAGTTGACCTGCATCAGCTCGGTGCGCGATTGCAGTTTCCCGTTCTTGTCAAAGTTCTCGGTTTTAACAGTACCTATTCCTTTGGCGTACCAGTCTACATTTCTTGATTTGGATTTAATACCCATGGCCGAGGAGTTTACATCACATGAGAACCGGTAGGCGTTAAAGGTGCCCGCACTTACCGTTACATCCTCTACAGCCTCAACCTTTCGGTTGGTAAGGTCGGCCATCATCTTCATGTTGACAAATCCCATCTTAAGGGCCATTTCAACATTGGCATCCGGCAATGTCTCTCCCGGTTGAGGATTCACTGGTACCTGCAATTCGTTTCCCTTGATTTCCACCTCTGGGGGTATTTGTCCATTTTGCTGGAAGGCTGCCTTGTTGATGAAGTTTCCCATGTCGAAATAAATCTTGTCGCCTTTCTGGTGAATGGTTATTTCCTGTTTATACAGCGGCTTGTCCTTGGGATCCATGGATTCGCACAGGTAGGTAATATCCATATCGCTGCCCTGGGTTTTTACCTGTGTGATGGTATAGCGCAGCAGGTTGGTCAAATTATTCTTCTTGTCAAATGTTTTATACACCAAAACCGTACCTTCCTTTGTAGGAAAGAAGGTATCCTGGGCTTTTAGTAACATCACTGTAAATAATATGGCCATGAAAAGGATCAGTTTTTTCATATTGTAATTGTTTTAGGGTGATCAATTGTCTTGCCTTTAAAGTTTGATGAATTCCACCCTTCTGTTAAGGGCTTTATTGGCCGGGGTGTCATTGGGAGCTACCGGCTTGGTTTCGCCCAATCCGCCTGCTTCAATGCGGGAGGCATCGATACCAAAATTCTTTACCAGTTCATTTTTTACCGAGGCGCTTCTGCGTTTCGAAAGATCCATGTTGGCCTCCTCTGCCCCGTCGCTGTCGGTAAATCCGTCAACTTTGATACGTACCAAGGGGTTTTCATTCAGCACCTCGGCGATGCCTTTTAAAGTGGCATAGGATTCGGGTTTTACAACATCCTTGTTGACATCGAAATAAATACCATAGCTTACCAGTTTGCCTTCTGTGATCAGTTTACTGCGCATATCGGGAGCCCCGATAGCTATGCGTATATTACTTACCATGGCCGCTCCTTCCTCAAAGCGGATACGGTCCATTTTAATACCCGGTATAGTGAAAGCCCTGGGAAGGTCAAACAGTTTGTTTTCATCCTGGTAGACCCTGATCCTGGATTTTTGTGCCCAGATAGCGATATGGTATTTCTGGTTCAGTTTCTCTTTGTACTGGTCGCCGTCTTTGAATCCGCTAAGGCCAAGATCATTGCCTTCGTCCGAATTAATATAGGTACGGTAGCCGGGACGGCCATAATATTCAACATTGAATAAAAAACCTGCTTTTCCAGGGACCGCACCATGATCAAATGATTTAGGGTTTATGGCCTGGATCAGGCGAAAGTCATAACCGGCCATATTGCCATCTTCTCCTTCCACGGGAATGATGTCAAATTCAATGGTATAGTTTTCAGGGAGCTCCAGAAGCTTATCGGTCCAAATGGCTACCCGGCCTGTGAACTTCATCCAGTGGCCCGGGAACAGGTTGGTGGTGACCACTTCGGCTGAGCCGTTGGTATTCCACAGGGCAGGAAAATCGCCCACGGCATCCTGGCTAAAATCCTCATAAAAGATCACCTTCTCGCCCGGCACAAAATCAAACTTGGAATAGGCCTCTAAAGATGGGGTAGCCCCGGCCTTGGCCTTAGCCTCCGTCTTGGCATCTGCTGCCTCCTCCACGGCCTGATCCTTTGCCTGTTCCTGTGCCCCGACAACCTCTTCCGCCTTTTTTTCTTTCTTCTTAAATACTCCCTTTACCCCGCTTTCAACTGCATCCAGCCCTTTATCAACGCCCTTGTCTGCCTTATTGTTGGCCCGGTTGTTGGTCTGGTTCTTTAATTTATCCTTTAAGTTGATTTGCCCTTGGGTCTGACTAAATGTCAAACTAAAGAAGAATAGAAATAATAATGAAAGTAGTTTCATGGTAAGAATAATTTAGGAATGAATAAATATAATCAATTCCGATGAATATTATGCATAAATATATAAAAATAATAAGGGGTAGGTTAGTTATTTGCCCCTGTTCAATGAGTTGATCTATAATTAAATAGATATAATTGTAAAATTACTTAACAGGATAGGGATAAGGATGGGCATGTTCAATACGAAGTACTTTCACAGCGATACAAACAGGATGCTTCGTATTATAATTTAATATAAATAGACATACGTAGATTAAACGCTGCCGTACCAAGGGAAGAAAAAAGAAAAAGGCCGTTTCCATACCAGAAACGACCTTTTTATGTCAGTAGGAATTCTTTTAACTTTAAATCAAATTGGCTGCTTTTGACAATCCCGAAACATTGATAAACTTAATCCTGCGGCCTTGCAGGTCAATCAGCTGTTCCTGTTTGAATTCACCCAGCAGTCGAATCACACTTTCGGTGGCAGTGCCTACCATATTGGCCAGCTCTTCGCGGGTAAGTGAAATCTGAAGGGTATTGGCATTATCGAGTTCGAAATTTTCCTTTAGCAGCAACAAAACCTCGGCCAGTCGTTCCCGAACCGATTTTTGGGCAATATCGGTAATATAATCATTGGCCTCGCGCAATTCCTTGCAGACAATCTGAAGCATGTGATGGGAAAACTGCCAGTTGTTTTGAATCATGTATAACAGCGTCTGGTAGGGAACATGGCACAGTACAGCCTCTTCGATTACCTTGGCCGTGGTGCAGGCCAGCTCCTGGCTTAAAAGCGAACGGTAAGCGATAATATCGCCTTTTTTGGCAAAACGGATGATTTGTTCCTTTCCGTCGATACCGGTCTTGAATATTTTAAGGATTCCTCTTGTTACACAGTAAAAACCGGTTAACCGGCTTCCTTCCCTGTAAATGATACTTCCTTTACTGTACAAGGTACAGGTTTTATCATAATTTAGAT
>DATGYU010000288.1:0-14662 GCA_035297625.1 Prolixibacteraceae bacterium | reverse complement strand
CGTGTTAGTGCCAGACAAACGGAGACTTTCTATTGTCATACAAAATTATTATTGTAAATTGCGGATATTTCCTCCAACTAAAAAGGGCTATTTATTATCCTGGTGGCAAGGGATGGAGGGATTAGCGGATATAGAAATGTTGTAGGCATTATAAAGAAACGAAACAACTTGAAACATTCATAATTTAAAATCCTAAAACGAAACATTATGAAAATACTTTCTTTTTCTTTAACCAATTTACTGCTGATAAGTTTTTTATCTTTAAAAGCACAGACAATAAATTTTTCTTATGCCGACACAGTGTATCCGAATGATAATTTCGAATTAATAAATATTGTTAATAATCCGACCTTTGATAGTGTTAAAGTTTTTCCGAGAAGCCCATCAGAAAACGATTACATAAAAATTGTAGTTTTTATTTCAAATGAAAGTACCTATAAACAATTTATAGGTTCTTGTAGAGTGACAATATCAAATGATTCGATAAAATTACCTATTCCATCTATTGAATTATCGTCAACTCCAACAACTAAACTTATCGATACGATTAACATAGGTAAGTTAACCCCAAAAGATTATAAAGTTGTACTAACAAACAAAAGACAAGTTATTTTCGGTGGACCTGAAGGAACGTCAACATCCTATATAGATACTGCAAACTTTACAGTAAAAATCAAAGCCTTAACTTCGACCAAATTAATTTCCAATAAATTCTATTTATATCCAAATCCGACAAGTGATTTTCTATATTTAAAAAACATTGGACAAAACCAAGAAATAGAAAAGGTTTCCATTTTTGATTTACAAGGCAAATCCATTATGGATTACAAAAATAAATCTGTATTGGATTTAAGAGCATTAGTGAATGGAATCTATATGCTTCGAATTAACTTAAAGAATGGAACCGTTTATACACAACAGATAATAAAGAAATAACGCCAGCGAACACGCGGTATGGTTAATTGCCATTGCAGAGCCAATTTCAAGGTTTTAGCTCTTGTCAAATTCAGTGTACTTTGATAGGCAATCACTTCGAAATCGGCAACTAACCCTACCGCCATTGTTATGTACAAGCTTAAAAAAGGCGCAACCAATGTACTAATTTGAACATCTTAGAAAGAGATATAAACCAAATTGATCAAACTATGAAAACTGTAAAAATCATAATCGTTCTTATTTCTTTAGTGATTTCGACCAGTTGTCATAAGGATAATGACGAGGCAATTAAAAACGTCAAGGTAGACCAATATATTGAGCAATTAAAATCAGGCAAGTACGACTCTGCTGATCTTCCAGCATTTACTTATCAGGACATTCCAGCCTTACTCGCATACAGAAACGAGACTCAAAAAATAACGAATTTCCCTCGAAATGGAATTTCATCATTTTATCAACAAGATTGCACGCTAGGACTATATGTTTTATGGACAATTGAATCAATTAGAGCAGTTGCAGTAAATAGTAAATATTTAATTGGACGTTTTCCATCTCAAAATCCATTACTAGAGAAAAGTGATTATAGTGAGTTATTTTTGGATACCAATGAGACACATAAAATTGCCTCAAAGGCTTATTATGACTGGTGGGTAAGCAATAACGGAAAAGATTTTAATGAGTTTAAAAATATCGATCCATTAAAAAATACAGATTATAAATGGCACTGAAAAATAAAAGCCTTGTGCATAACATCAGCTGCCCGTCAAGTGCGGCCCCGATTACTCGGGGTGGATTTCCGGTTGCATCTTTCTGTTTAGGCCGTTGGAGGGCTTGGAGGGAAATGAAGGCAATCCACTCCTGCGGTTAGCTTAAACGTTACCACTAATAGTATATGTGGCACCGTTAATGTCAAGATAAATTCATGCTACTAAAACACAATTTGACTTAAACTTAAAAGCAAAAAAATGAAAAAGTCTATTGTTTTAACTTTATTACTTCTTGGTACCTTAAGCACTTATGCAGATATCCGACCAAACCCGATAAAGGCAAAAGGGATAATTGCAGGCAAAAACACTTCCATTAGAATGGATTCGGAAATGGTGGTTGTAGACTTATATAAAGACAGTGCAGTTGTAGAATGCCACTTTTACATGAAAAATGACAGTGATTCCCAGAAATTAACGATTGGTTTTCCGGAAATGAATTTTCAATACTTCCGAAGTAATGATGGAACTGAGACTGGTAATTTTTGCGCGTTTGAGAATGGAGAGCGAGTTAAATTAATCAATTTTCACCAGGCGGCGTCCTTGAAAGAAAAGTTTCCATTCACTGGTTTAACGAATCAGCAGGGTGATGATCAACCCTGGTTCTTGTGGGATTCGGAGTTTGATAATGGTGAGAAGAAAACCATAGTGGTTCGTTACACCTTACCTTATGGGGCGACGAAAGCCGGATGCCGTTATTTTACCTATCTCCTGAATACAGGTTCGGGATGGAAAGGGAACATTGGCAAAGCAGAGATTACCGTGAATTTAAAGGATATTACACCCGATTTGATCTTAAAAGCAATGCCAGGTAATTACAAAACCAATGGGAAACAGTTAAGTTGGATTTTTACAGACTTTGAGCCAACGATCAAAGACGATATAAATATTTATTACGAAGAATCGAAAGGGTATTACAGCCAAAATAGCCAAAAAATCAAGGACAATGCACCAATGATTGTGGTTGATGATAAGGTTTTGCCTAAAATCGATCCACTGGAGCTGGAAACAATGGGTATGGAACGTTTTGCAGAGTTACTCAATGTAAAAGTGGAGGAAATTCAATCAATCGAAATACGAAAAGATAAGGAAACAATAAGCAAATACAATACTGCAAATGGGGTGCTAATAGTTTATACGAAAGACTATTTAAAAAACAAGCCGAAGGATAATTAATTAAAGGTCCTAACATCAGCTACCTGCATAGACGGCCAGAGCAGCCGGGGTGGTTTTCTTGGTGCATCTTTTAGCTCAGGTAGCTTGATGGCTTAAAAGGAAATCGCCCGCAATCCGCCTCTGCGGTTAGCTTTACTGTTTGCAACAATGCAAAAAATCACATCAGAGAGTTGAAGATATGACTAAACAGATTCTATAATTAAACTAAATGATAGGATGAAAAAGATTTTTAATTATTATTTTTCAACAGTTGCCATTGCATCCGCCATAATTGTATTTGGAGGTATTTTTGCTCTGATAGGGAATAAATCTAATTCCATTTTAAATTACCTGCTCAATTTTACTGCATTGACAGGCGTTTTTATCGTTTTATTTGTGATTACAAAAAGGTTATTTCAATATTACTATTTGAAAACATTGGTTCTTCGAACATCATTTAATTGGAGAAATTTAGTTACAAATTGCAGTATTGGCATTTTCTTTATCTTGACTGCAAGAGAGTTGAATTTGCTTTGGATGGGCATACCTGCAAATGTAGCTTTTGGTGTTCTGATCCTATTCTCTGGGTTTATTGGCTTTCCTAAATTTCTAAAGATTGGTAATGATTCAATCATCGTCTATGAATTAGCCAACAGGGAAATAAAATTTAGTAATTTGCTACGTTTCGATTATAAAGGGAATAAGATTGCTTTTGAAACAGCAGAATTAAATTATGAATTAGAAGTTTTCAGCGTTGATGCAAATCAAATAAATAAGATAAAAAATAGAGTAAAGGAAAACTTGATTCATGGGTGATTGAAAAACGCAATGTTGCCAACTCGTGGTATATTTAATTGCCGTTGCAGTGCGGGGTTCAAGGATGTAGTTTAGGACAAAGTTGAAACAGTTTCTATTTCGGATAAAGAACTTCGGGATTTAATAACTGGTCTACAGAACGATTTGGTTGTCAATTTGACTAGAAATGTGAATTTGAGTGATCGGCACAGGCGGTACATAACCGCTACTAACATAAAAGCGATTGAAAATCGCATGTCCCAATACATCCATTACCGGATTCCTTTGGGAACAAATATTTCTATCGGATATTCAATGCCGGTAAGGAACAGTCCATGGGCAGGAACTGACAATCCGGCAGCGCCACGGTCTTTTTGTTCGATTACTTTTCTAAAATCATTAATATCCATTTTTCCGATGCCGACTTCCAGCAAAGTGCCCACGATGGCACGTACCATGTTGCGCAGGAAACGGTCGGCTTTCACGGTAAAAATCAGCTTACTGCCTTGCTGTGTCCACTCGGCCTTTAGGATTTTACAGTTGTTGGTTTTTACATCCGTATGCAACTTGCTGAAACTGGTAAAGTCGGTGTATTCAAAAAGGATTTGGGCAGCCTCATTCATTGCTTTCACATCAGGATGGCGATAGAAATACCAGGAGGTCTCTGTTGAAAAAGGATCTTTGTAAAGATTAATATGATACTGGTAAGTTCTCGATATGGCATCAAAACGGGCATGGGCAGAAGGGCTTACTTTTTGGATACTGAAAATGGTGATATCCTCCTTTAAGAAGCTGTTTAGTTTATGCGCGAAATCAGGATGAGACAAATTGTCATTATTGGATTCAAAATGGGCCACAAAATAGCTGGCATGAACACCGGTGTCAGTTCTGCCGGCCCCGGTAACAGCAACGGTTTCACGGGTGATGGTACTGATCGCTTTTTCAAGACTTTCCTGCACGGAAATGCCATTGGGCTGTACCTGCCATCCATGAAAACGGGTGCCTTTATAGGCTAGTTCTATGAAATATCTTTGTGTCAATGGAATGATTTTTGACAAATGTAAAAAAGTGAAGCCATATTTTGTTAATAACTATTGTTTTTATTAATTTCAAAGGTATTTAGCATGAAAATAGCTTAACAAAATTTAACGTAAATTTATCCTTTTTCATATAGCGAACATGTATTTTCGTGTGCTAAAACAAGCAATTAATCTTTATATCTAAAATATATGAATCAAGCAGTTGATATCCGCGAATTAAACGAGAGAATTCAGAGAGAAAGTTCATTTGTCGACATCATCAGCATGGAGATGAATAAAGTTATCGTTGGCCAGAAACATTTGGTGGAGAGCCTTTTGGTTGGCTTATTGTCTGGTGGTCACATACTGTTGGAAGGAGTTCCCGGATTGGCAAAAACGCTGGCCATCAATACCCTGGCAACCAGTATCGATGCTAAATTTGCCCGTATTCAGTTTACGCCCGACCTTTTACCCGCAGACCTTTTAGGTACCATGATTTACAGTCAGAAAAAGGAAGAGTTTGTGGTTAAGAAAGGGCCCATCTTTACCAATTTTGTATTGGCCGATGAAATAAACCGTGCCCCCGCCAAAGTTCAGTCGGCCTTGCTGGAAGCCATGCAGGAACATCATATCACCATTGGGGAAGTTACTTATCAACTGGAAGAACCTTTTTTGGTAATGGCCACCCAAAACCCCATTGAACAGGAAGGAACGTATCCACTGCCTGAAGCACAGGTCGATCGTTTTATGCTAAAAGTAGTTATCAATTATCCAACGAAAGAAGAAGAAAAACTGATCATTCAGCAAAATCTTTTAAAACAGTTCCCGGTAGCATCCAAAGTTATTCGTCCAAGCGATATCATGAATGCAAGGGAAGTAGTAAAAGATGTATACATGGATGAAAAGATTCAAAAATATATCATTGACATTGTTTTTGCCACACGTGATCCGAAAGCATACAAACTGGACAAATATGTGGATATGATTTCCTACGGAGGATCGCCCCGTGCAAGTATTAGCCTGGCACAGGCCGCAAAAGCATATGCATTTATTAAACGCAGAGGATATGTAATTCCTGAGGATGTAAGAGCCATTTGTCCGGATGTATTGCGTCACCGTATTGGGTTAAGCTATGAAGCTGAAGCTAACAATATTACCTCTGAAGAGATTATTGCTGAAATACTGAATTCTGTAGAAGTGCCATAGTTTAAAGAGCAATAGGCAGCTAGCGGCTGGCAACTGGAAGCAGCTATCTTAACTTTAAACTTTGAACATTGAACTTAAAACTTAGATGTTTTGGAAACGAGCGAACTAATAAAAAAGGTCCGGAGAATAGAGATTAAAACACGTGGACTTAGCCGCAATATTTTTGCAGGAGAGTATCACAGTGCTTTTAAGGGAAGGGGTATGGCGTTCAGTGAAGTTCGGGAATATCAGTTTGGTGATGACATCAGGAATATTGACTGGAATGTGACGGCACGCTATAATAAGCCCTTTGTAAAGATTTATGAAGAAGAGCGTGAACTCACTGTGATGCTGCTCATTGATGTGAGCGGCTCGCGGGAATTTGGGTCCATGCAAAAGCTGAAGAAGAATATTATCACTGAGATTGCCGCTATCCTGGCTTTTTCGACCATACAGAACAATGATAAAATCGGGGTGATATTTTTTTCTGAAAAGATTGAGAAGTTCATTCCACCTAAAAAAGGCCGGAGCCATATCCTTCGGATTATTAGTGAATTAATTGATTTTGAACCTCAATCGCGCGGAACGGATATCTCGGGAGCTATTCGATATATGACCAATGCCATCAAGAAACGTTGTACAACATTTATCATTTCTGATTTCATACAAAATGAAGCCGGACTGGAGAATGCTTTGTCGATTGCCAATAACAGGCATGATATTGTGGCGTTGAGAATTTATGATGAACGCGAAACGGAACTGCCTAATATAGGAATGATTAAACTTAAAGATGCCGAAACCGATAATTACAGTTGGGTGGATAGTTCGGACCGCCGGGCCAGGGAAATATACAGGCAATGGTGGAACAACTTATCGGTGCAATTGGATAACAACTTCAGAAAAAGTGGAGTTGATTATGTAAGTATTAGCACAAATCACGATTATGTAAGAGCTTTAATAAGTCTGTTTAAGAAAAGAGGATAAAATAATTATCAAATGAAGCGAAGAATCATTTTTGTCATACTGAATTTGTTGTTTCTGGGGAACTATCAGCTGCTGATAGCCCAACAGGTAAAGGTAAAAGCCAGTATCGACTCGACACATATGCTCATCGGTGACCAGATTAAGCTTAATCTGGAGATAGAAAAGCCCTCGGATATGGAAATCCAGTTTCCTGTCGTGCCTGATACATTGAATAAAAACATCGAAGTGGTCAAAAAACTGCCTCTGGATACCTTTAAGATCAAAGACAAGGATCGTATCAGACTTACCCAAAGCTATCTGATTTCATCATTCGACAGTGGCCGCCATGTTATCCCTGCTTTTACTTTTATAATGAAGCACAATAACATGAAAGATTCCATTTCGACAAATGCATTGAATCTTGAGGTAATGACTATGAAACTTGATACTACCAAGGGGCCGGTGGATATAAAGACTCCCTATGGAGCTCCCGTCACCTTATCTGAGGTGACTCCTTATATTCTGGGGACCATGTTATTAGGCGCCATTCTGTTTTTCATTTTCTACTATGTGAGATGGAAGAAAAAGAATGTTCCTATGTTTGTGAAGCCTGAGAAGCCAAAAGATCCTGCCCATGTAATTGCCTTGCGCGAACTGGATCGTATCAAGACCCAAAAGTTATGGCAACAGGAAAAAATCAAACAATATTACAGTGAAGTGGCTGATACGGTACGTAATTACATCCAGGACCGGTTTGGTATTCCTGCCATGGAGCAAACTTCCGCAGAAACAATCATGGTTTTCAAGGATAGAAAAGAGCTGATCAACAATGATTGCCTGAATGAGGTTCAGCATATATTAAGCCTGGCTGACCTTGTGAAATTTGCCAAGTATACTCCCCTGCCTGATGATAACAACCAGACACTGATGAATGCCTATTTCTTTGTCAATCAAACAAAACAGGAAGAATCAGTAAAGACAGCGGAGAAACCTTCGATGGAAGTGAGAGGGGAAGAGGAAGTAGCAGTATAATATTAAAAACCCAAAATGAACGCAATCAGCTATAAGAACCCGGAGTTTTTTTATTTGCTTCTTCTTTTACTGCCCATCATCGCATGGTACATCTGGAAACAGAAAAGATTAGGAGCAAGTATTCAGTTTTCATCTACCATAGGCTTTTCGAGAATACCGAAAACCTGGAAATACTATTTCAGACACAGTGTGTTTGTGCTTCAGATGCTCAGTTTATCAGCATTGATTGTGGCTTTGGCAAGACCTCAGTCATCCAATAGCTGGTCGAGCGAAACGACCAAAGGTATCGATATTGTCATCGCCCTTGATATTTCCAGTTCAATGTTGGCCATGGATTTTAAGCCCAACCGGATCGAAGCGGCCAAGGATGTGGCCATAAAGTTTATCTCGGGAAGGACCAACGACAGGATAGGATTGGTGATATTCTCAGGAGAAAGTTTCACGCAGTGCCCCCTGACGACAGACCGGGCAACGGTGATCAATCTTTTTAAGGGAATTGAAAGCGGGATGATTGAGGATGGTACTGCCATTGGCAATGGATTGGCAACTGCTGTGGCACGTTTAAAAGAAAGCGATGCGGTCAGCAAAGTGGTGATATTACTCACCGACGGGGAAAACAACCGTGGTGAAATTGCCCCTGTAACAGCCGCTGAACTGGCCAAAACCTTTGGCATTCGTGTTTATACCGTTGGAGTGGGTACCATGGGAATGGCCCCCTACCCTGTTCAAACACCTTTCGGGGTGCAAGTGCAGGATATGGAAGTTAAAATTGATGAAGTCACCCTGCAAAAGATAGCATCGGTTACCGATGGAAAATATTTCAGGGCAACGAACAACAACAAGCTGACGGAGATTTACCAGGAAATAGACAAATTGGAAAAATCAAAGATCGATGTTAAAGAATACAGCAAAAAGGAAGAACAATACCTTAGGTATGCTTTGGCAGGCAGTTTGTTACTCTTGTTAAGCATGATTTTAAAGATTACAGTTTTCAGGAACATTCCTTAATAAGAAAAGACCATGTTTAGATTTGCCAACCCAGAATATTTATATGCATTGCTGCTGATTCCGGCACTGATGATCTTTTATTGGTATTCAAGAATAAAACGCCGCAAAGCGATGGCTAAGTTCGGGCAACGAGAGATACTCTCGGTATTGATGCCAGATGCCAGCAATGCGCGTCCTTTTATAAAATATTTCTTGCTTTTACTGGCCCTTACAAGCATTATCATAGGAGTTGCCAGACCACAATTCGGTTCTCAGCTAAAAAATGTAAAACGAGAAGGTATTGAGATCATCATAGCTTTGGATGTATCCAACAGTATGTTAGCTGAAGATATTGAACCTAACAGGCTGGAACGTTCCAAAAGGGCGATCTCACAACTGGTGGATAAGCTAAGCGATGACAAAATAGGCTTGATCGTATTTGCCGGGGAGGCATATACCCAGTTGCCTATCACCTCAGATTATGTATCTGCCAAATTGTTCCTCAATTCCATCAGTACGCAGATAGTTCCCACGCAGGGAACCGCCATTGGAGCTGCCATTGATCTGGCGGCCAAGTCATTCACCCCCCAGTTTGTGGGCAATAAGGTAATTATTGTAATTACCGATGGCGAAAACCATGAAGATGACGCTTTAGGGGCTGCAGCCAAGGCTGCAGAAGAGGGAATTGTCGTTCATACCATTGGACTGGGATCGCCGAAAGGGGCTTTAATCCCTGATTATTCCAACGGGCAGAAAGGATATAAAAAAGACAGCAAGGGCAATACTATCGTTACCAAGCTGGATGAGCAAATGCTTCAAAAAATTGCACAGGCAGGCAAAGGAATGTACATCAGGGCCAACAATACCCAGATGGGATTAAATGCCTTGTTTAATGAAGTAAACAAAATGGAAAAGACTGAGTTGGAATCGCAGGTATATGCCGACTATGATGAAAAATTCCAATACTTTATTGGCCTTGGGCTATTGCTTATATTCCTTGATTTCATTATTTTGGAGAGAAAAAATAAATATCTGAAGAATATAAAATTATTTGGAGATATAAAATAGAGCGGTATGAAAACGATTATTATATATGTCATTTTTCTGTTGACCTTGGCAATTACGGGTAATGCGCAGAATGAACGTAAATTTGTCAGGCAGGGAAATAAATACTATGAAACTGCGATAAAAGATTCGACAAGGTTGGATACTGTCCAGTTTAACAAAGCTGAGATTGAATACCGAAAGGCACTGGAAAAAAAACCTGATGATGCCAAATGGAATTTCAATCTGGCGGATGCCTTATACAAACAGAATAAGTTTGATGAATCGGCTGAAAAGTTTAAAGATATAGCCGATAAGACATCCAATAATATTGAAAAGAGCAGGGCCCTGCATAACATGGGTAATGCACTGCTGATGGGCAAAAAGCTGGATGAAAGTATTGCCGCCTATAAGCAAGCGCTGAGAAACAATCCCAATGACCTGGAAACCAAATATAATTTGCTCTATGCAATGAATTTGAAAAAGAAAAAAGACCAGGAGAAAAAGAAAGATCAGAATAAGGATCAAAACAAGGACCAGAATAAAGATCAGAACAAGGATAAGAACAAAGACCAAAATAAGGATCAAAAGAAAGATCAGCAAAACAAGGATCAACAAAATGCGAATCAGCAGCCGCAACAGAGTAAAATATCAAAACAAAACGCGGAGCAGATGTTGCAGGCATTAGAAAATGATGAAAAGAAAACCCAGGAGAAAGTAAAAAAGATACAAGCATTGAAAGCACAGTCAAAGAATGTGGAGAAAGACTGGTAGGATGAGTTTCAAGTTCCAGGTTCCAAATTCCAAGTTGTACTTTGAACTTGAAATTTGGAACTTGGAATTTGGAAGAGTACTTTTGAAACGCTTTTGAAAAAAGAAACCATCGTAAGACTATGATCAGAGAAATTAAAATATTGGTGATATTGCTGTTGATAGGTTATGGAGCAATGGCCGACAATATCAAGTTTACCATGGAAGGACCTGAAGCTGTGTCCATTGGTGAGCAATTCAGGTTAAGCTTTACATTGAATGAGAATGGCAGTGATTTACAATTGCCAGACCTGTCGAACTTTGATGTATTAATGGGCCCCTCCACTTCTCAAAGCTCAAGCATACAGATCATCAATGGCAGAACTACCCAATCGACAAGTTTTTCCTACATGTTTGTTCTTCGCGCAAAAAAGGAAGGAAAGTTTACCATTCGTCCTGCCTCCATTAAAGTGAATGGAAAAACGTATGAATCCAACACGCTGGAGATTCAGGTTGTAAAAGGTCAACCTCAGCAACAGCAGCAGTCTGCTTCCCAACAAGGCGGCGGAGGGGCAAATGATGATACACCTGTTGGAAATATAAGCAAGGATAACCTGTTTGTTCGCCTGTCGCTTGATAAAAATAATGTTTCAAAAGGCGAACAGTTAAGAGCCACCATTAAATTATATATCAGTCCCAATATTCCTTTAAACGGATTCGATGAAGTGAAACTACCTTCTTATGAAGGATTCTGGACCAAGGAAATTGATGTTCCCCAACAGGTAAATTTTACGCGTGAGGTATACAATGGGAAGATCTATCAGGTAGGGGTACTAAAAAAGACCATTCTCTTTCCCCAGCAAACAGGAAACATTAAAATTGATCCATTTGAAATCACTTGCCTGGTACGCCAAAGGGTACGGGCCCAGCAAGGATTCTTTGATGATTTCTTTGACAGCTACCGGGTAGTAAAGGCAAAAGTTGCCAGTGAACCGTTAACGGTCAGTGTGAAAGATTTGCCTAACCAACCCGCCAACTTCTCAGGAGCCGTAGGAAACTTTAGCATTAGCGGTGACCTCGATAAAACAGCGGTAAAATCCAATGAAGCAGTCACTTTAAAACTAACGGTTACGGGAAGCGGTAACCTTGGATTAATTAATCCTCCCAAGATTGCTTTGCCCCAGGATTTTGAAGCCTATGAGCCTAAAACTACTGAGCATACCGTTGCCAATGACAATGGGCTGAATGGTTCTGTAACATTTGAATACCTGTTCATACCACGCTTTGCCGGAAACTTTACTATTCCCGCAATCGAATTTGTTTACTTTAATCCATCTACCCGCCAGTACGAAACAAAAACCACCAAAGCTTTCACCTTAAATGTTCAAAAAGGCAGTGATGATCAGAATGCGGCCGTGATGAATTCTTACTCTAAGGAAGATGTCAGGATGATAGGGAAAGATATCCGGTTTATCAAACAGAATAAGGTAAAGTTTAAGCCCAAAGGCAGTTCCTTTTACGGGACAACAGGATTTTATGGCACTTATGGATTAAGCCTTGTCGCTTTTGTAGTGGTATTTGCTGTAAACCGCAAGAAAATCAGGGAAAGTGCAAATGTGGCCCTGGTACGGAATAAACAAGCCAACAAAGTCGCCCTTAAACGGCTTAGAGCAGCGGCTGGCTTCATGAAAAACAATAAGCAGGAACAGTTCTACGAAGCGGTTATCAAAGCACTGTGGGGCTATCTGAGCGATAAGCTATCCATTCCTGTGGCTGACCTTAACAGGGAAAGAGCTTCGGCTAGCTTACTGAATAAAGGCATCAGCCAGGAAGTAGTCAATGAACTCACCAAACTGATTGACGACTGTGAATTTGCACGTTATGCACCTGCCGCCTGGACTGGCACCATGCAGGAAATGTATGATGGAGCCGCAAAAGTTATGGGTATTTTTGAAAAGCAAATCAAGTAAATATGAACCATTTCCCTATGAAACGAATATTCAACACCCTACTTGTCCTTTTATTTGCTTTCACGCTTCATGCACAGGAAGATCAGCTGCAGAAAGCAAATGAATTATATACCAAGGAACAGTTCAAGGAATCCATCGATGTTTACAATCAGATCCTGATGACCAACATGGAATCTCCTGAGGTTTATTATAATCTGGGCAATGCTTATTTCAAGACCAATCAGTTTCCCAAGGCTATTTTGAATTACGAGAGGGCCAAATTACTCTCTCCCGATGATGAGGATATTAATTTCAACCTGCAGGTAGCCAATCAGCATGTCGTAGACGCGATCCAGGAGCTGCCCGGGATATTTATCACCCGGTGGTGGAACTCCCTGATCAATAGCCAGACAACAGATGCCTGGGCCGTAATAAGTATTATAACTTTCGTCATCTTTCTGTTACTTGCCGGTTTGTACTTCTTCGCCCGTTCAGTCGATATTAGAAGGGTTGCATTCTTTAGCGCCTGGGTTTTATTTGGAGTTTCAATGCTTACCTGGTCATTTGCGGCTACCCAGAAAAGCCGGTTAATAAATCACAATTATGCCATTGTTATGGCACCAACAGTGACTGTTAAAAGCTCCCCTTCAGAAAAAGGCACCAACCTTTTTATCGTACACGAAGGATTAAAAGTGAAGGTTACTGATAAGTTGGGCGATTGGCTGGAGGTCCGGTTAGCCGATGGGAATAAAGGCTGGCTTTTGAATGAATCAATAGAAAGAATCTGAAACAATACAAGGTTAATTCACAATAAGAATTGCCACTTGGTAACATCACTGAGTGGCAATTCCTTTTATTTTCAAACCATCTGCAACCATTCAACGAATGGGTTGTTATGTATACACAAATTTTTATACCATTATGGCTTATAACTTACTGAAAGGCAAAAAGGGAATTATTTTTGGAGCCCTTAATGCTGATTCAATTGCATGGAAAGTAGCTCAAAGAGCATTCGAAGAAGGCGCAATTTTCACATTAACAAACACAGCGGTAGCAATGAGAATGGGTGACACAGCCCAGCTTGCCCAGGCCTGCAACACGATCGCCATTGAAGCTGATGCTACCAACGTTGAAGATCTGGAAAACTTAATTACCAAGTCTATGGAATTTCTGGGTGGAAAAGTAGACTTTATCCTGCATTCCATTGGAATGTCACCCAATGTGCGTAAAGGCCGCCATTACAGCGACCTGGACTACAGCTATCTGGAAAAGACTTTGGACATTTCTGCCATTTCATTTCACAAAGTACTACAGGTCGCCAGAAAGATGGATGCCATTAATCAGTGGGGTTCTGTAGTAGCATTATCCTATGTGGCTGCACAACGTACCTTTTATGGATATAACGATATGGCAGACGCAAAGGCCCTGTTAGAATCCATCGCACGTAGTTTTGGATACATTTATGGCCGTGAACGCAACGTGCGCATCAATACCATCTCTCAATCGCCCACAATGACCACTGCGGGCAGCGGAGTAAAAGGAATGGGCAAACTGCTTGACTTTTCTGAACGCATGTCGCCACTGGGCAATGCAACGGGCGATGATTGCGCAGATTATTGCATCACCTTATTCTCTGACCTGACAAGGAAAGTAACAATGCAAAACTTATTCCATGACGGAGGCTTCTCTTCCATGGGAATGAGCATGCGTGCCCTTTTGCAATATGAGAAAGGATTGGGTTGTGACTGCGATTGCGCGGGTGAAGAACCTTTGGATGATCACAAATACGACTAATGTAAGTTCGCTGGGGGAACTTTTAGGGTTTAAGATCTAAGAAATATTCAATAAAAAATAAGAAATAAGAAATATAAAATAAGAAATAAAAAATAAGAAATAAAAAATAAGAAAGTAAAGAACAGCACTTTGTTGTTCCGTATTTGTTATTTCTTATTCTGTTTTAGATCGAACTTACGTGACTAGATAGTTATCCATAAAAAAACCGGCTTATAACCGGTTTTTTTATGGATATACTTTAAGCAATTATCGCTTGATGATTTTAATGGCCTGCGAATTGGCAGAAGTT
>DATGYU010000287.1:0-4760 GCA_035297625.1 Prolixibacteraceae bacterium | reverse complement strand
TATGTAATGCGGGGTTCAGCGGGTAATTCAATTGCAGTTCTTCGTTGCAACACCGCCAATTCGTCTTTGACGATTGGCGTAAAAAAGAAAATATGAATAAACGAATTGGCTTTGTGCAGTTCGACAGGAAAGTGCTTCGAAATCCCGCACTACACATAGCCAAACCGTTATGCTTAATTTTAAAAGAGTGATATTACTATAAAATAAACTTTAAACTTATATGGAACTTAATTCTAAAGATAAGCTTGGAATATTAATTATTTGGATATCTGGATCATTAATCGGTTTTATGCACTTTAATTCGCCAAAAATTTTTGAGTCGATATATTATGGAATTGGATGGCTAATTGGAGCTTTAATTCTTGGTTCAATTACACACCTATTTATAAAACTCTTAGAAAAATTGAAATTAAAGAAAGTAATCGATAGCCAAGGGAGAATGAAAAGAACTATTAGACATGGACTTGGTTGGTCAATTTTTGCAACGTTGACAGCATTGATTTTATACTTTAATAACTATACTATATAATAATAATAACAAAAAAACTAAGCATAATATATAGGACTTCATGTGGTCGAAACGACCCAGCATGAAGTCCCGGTTGCACTACATCCCTGCATGCAGCTCCCCCTTTCTTCTATGGATTTATCAATGGTTTTTGTGATTCTTCTTGCCTGGCTGGATTAGCCATCGTATGTTCTCAGGTGGTGCTTGTTTGCGGATTTTGTTGCAAACATGTATTGCAATTAATCCCAATGGGCTTTGATTCTTAAGGTTTTGATCCTTTTTGCCCATTTTGGGGCAATACAATTCCACTCCTGTGTTTTTTAGCAGGTCAATTAAGCTTTAAAAGATTAGACAGACAACCGGGTTGTTTTGTAGAGTACGTTATCCGGTGAGCGGATCCGGGGCAGCAGTTCGACGGTATGCATGACCCCTTGTTTGCAGAAGGGACAGAGGAAACGGTCAAACCCGGTAAGGCGTACAATCCGTTCACGGCTGCTTTCATTCACCTTCGTTTGCTTTGTTTTAGCTTTTGGCAGCTTTTTGCGCAACTCCTTTTGCCTGCTGCTCAGGATGCCGTAATGCCTGATCTTTACAAACCGGCGTGGCAGGATATGCAGGCAAAAGCGGCGCAAAAACTCCACGCCAGACAGATGGGTCAGCTTCTTTTTGCCCTTGTCCTTATAATCTTTGTACAGGAACGTGATGCCCGAGCAGTCAATGTTTTGGATCCTGTGATTTGTGATCGCTACCCGGTGGGTATACTGTCCCAGGTATTTTACAATCTGCTGTGCATTGCCCAAAGGCGGCTCGCAGTACACCACCCATGGTTTTTTCCAAAGCTCATTGAGCAGGGATTGATATTGGGGCAACTGATGGCTTTTTCGCAGCCGGTCTTTGATCTTTTCGAGCATCCTGCCCCGGAACACCGCGCTGAGCATGCGCACCGGGTAAAGGTATTTGCCTTGTTTGGTGATGTGTTTCAGTTTTCCCTTTACAGTCATCCCGGCAGCAGGAACAATACAATGTATGTGTGGATGCAGCGAGAGGTTCTGTCCCCAGGTATGCAGCACACAGATGGCCCCGGTTTCAACCCCGTAGTGGCTGTAGCCAAAAGTCTGCAGCACGCTCCAGACGCAATCAAACATGGCCGTGTAAAACCGTTTGCTGTCCAGCAGACATACCTGGTTCAGCGCTTCAGGCACGGTAAACACCACATGGAAGTATTTCACCTCCATGGCATCACTCATACGGTCATCTGCCCAGAGTGCCTGTTTACCCAACTGGCACTTGGGGCAATGACGGTTACCGCAGCTGTTGTAACTGATCCGCTCTTTATGACAGCAGTCACAGGCCTCTTTATGACCGCCCAGGGCCGATGTGCGGCACTTTTGCAGGGCATCCAGCGTACGCAGGGTAAAACTGTTGGGCCGGCACTGCTCAATGTATTGAGGCCCAAACCGGTTAATGATTTGGGAGAGCTCAAAGGGAGTGCGCATTATTGCTTCTGAGGGTACAGGGTATCCAGCGGACTGTGGGCTGCCCCCGGCGGGATCTGTGCAACATGCAGGTAGATCATCGTGGTGGTGATATGGGCATGGCCCAAAAGCTCCTTGATGGTAACGATATTTACCCCCTCTTCGAGCAAATGGGTGGCATAACTGTGGCGAAGGGAATGAAGTGAAACGTCCTTGGTGATGTTGGTCTTTTTCAGGGTTTCGCGCAGCACCCAGCTCAGGCCTTTAACACTGTAACGCCCGTCGGGTTCTTTGCCGTTAAACAGCCAAATGTGGGGGTTCTCTGCTGAAATATACTTCTTAAGTCCCCGGGCAATGTAACCGGACAGGGGCACCATGCGGTCTTTCTTGTATTTGCTTTGACGGATGTGGATGGTTTTGCGCTCGAAGTCAATGTCAGAGAGTCTAAGGTTAATGACCTCCTGGGAACGCAGCCCTGCCGAATAGATCAAAGTCAGCACGATGCGATGCTTTAAAAGCGTTGGCGCGCTGAACAACTGGCGAAGCTCGCTGCGGTTGAAAATCACGGGCAGTTTGGCTTCTTTTTTCAACGAAGGTAAATCAATGGCCCGCTTGTTCTGCCCGATATGGCGGAAATAAAAACGCAGGCCGTAAACGGCATGTTTAAAACTGCTGCGCGATGGAGATTTGGCCATTTGAGCAAGGCCGGTCAGGTACTCTGAGATCTCTTCCTCCGAAATATCTTCCGGCAGACGCCTGTACTCCAGGCATACCAGGGCAATGCGGCGAAGGTAGTTCTCCAGGGTGCTTTCACTCCTGCCTCCAAGGATGGTCTGCTGTTTCATCTTCTGATACACCTTGTCGAAGCCATCAACAGTTTGCATAGCTCGCTCAAGAATCGTAAATTCACTTTTCTTTCTCATGGTACTGAACTTTTAAAATTATTAATTTAGTTTTAGGGAGGTGGTGCTCTCTGTTCAGTACCATTTTAACTATATTTGATCAGAAAAGCTATCCGCCCTTTGGCGGATTTAGTGCAACATCAGCTACCCGCAAAGGCGGCAGCAGTGGTTTTTGGGGTGCATCTTTCTGCTCGGGCAGCTTGATGGGATTGAGAGTGAATCACCCACAAACCGCTTCTGCAGGTAGCTTAAACGTTAGCGGTCTTTGGAATGGTTAAAAGTTCAAAAATAACAGACAGAAAGATCACAATAGATTCACTTCACAAGATGAAGCAATAGAAATGCTATCAGGCAAATAGCCCAACATCTTTGAGGTTCAATGACAGGCTAGCACATCATTTCTTTTTGTAAATTTGCAATATACCGGAAATATTATGACAAAAGGAAGGACATTACAAGTTAATGAATCAATCATAACGGTTATTCATCAAAATGAAACCGATTATATCAGCTTAACAGATATGACGGCAACTTTTAAGGAAGGTAGTGGATTAATCGGCAAATGGATAACCAATAAAAATACATTGGAATATTTGGGTGTTTGGGAGAAAATAAACAACCCCGATTTTAATTACTCCGAATTCGGGGTAATTGGACAAGAAGCTGGAACGAATCGGTTTATGATGTCGGTTGGCCAATGGACCGACAGAACAAAAGCCGTCGGAATGTTTGTAAAAGCAGGGCGTTACGGAGGAACTTATGCACACAAAGACATTGCTTTTCACTTTGCGATGTGGCTGAGCCCTGAATTTCAGATCTATTTAGTTAATGAATTTCAACGATTAAAAGACGATGAAAACGACCGCTTAAAATTAGAATGGAATTTACAAAGAACTTTATCAAAAGTCAATTATCAAATCCATACAGACGCAATCAAAGAAAACTTAATCCCAAAAGAAATCACTAAACAACAGGCAAGTTTTGTTTATGCCAATGAAGCTGATTTGTTAAACGTTGCTCTTTTCGGGATTACAGCCAAAGTTTGGAAAGAAAACAATCCCGACTCAAAAGGGGACATAAGAGATTATGCCACTTTAGAGCAATTGGTTGTGTTAAGCAATATGGAAAGTATCAATGCTTTGCTAATCGGACAAGGTTTAACGCAAAGCGACAGACTCATCCAACTCAACAAAGTTGCCATTTCACAAATGAAATCGTTGCTTGAAAGTAACTCAATAAAAAAGCTGAAGTGAGACATAGAAATTGCAAAGAACCGCTTACAAGGTATTTATGAAAGACGGGCTGAAGGTCATAAATCAACATTTGTGCTTCTATTGAACTTGTGTATAAGTTTCAACGGAAATGTTTCTATTTCCCGTCCTTCATAAATACCGAAACCGTTAGCTTTTATACTAAAAATTACACAATTTGAATATTTGTACCAAAAAATATAAATCTGGTACAAATTAAAAAGATACGGGACAAAATGCACCACATTATATTCTTGCTAAGTTACCGCCCGAAAGAGAAAAAGTGGAAACTATTGAGATATTAAGGCAAACCAATAAGGCAACTGCTGCATTGGCTGAATTAAAAGGAATTGCTAAGACAATTCCCAATCAAATCATTTTGGAAATAACCCATAGACAATTCTTTTAAAAGTCCATTTTCTTCACGTTACGAGAATGATGCCTCATTGCATTCAACCTTTAACTTTTTCCTTCAACTCGATTATTTTAGTTAGTTTTGCATCGCTATTTGAAAACAATATTGGTGAGATGACAGAATTTGAACTAAATACAATTCCTGAAGCTGTTGAAGCAATTAGAAGGGGAGAATTGATTATCGTTGTTGATGACGAAGATCGTGAAAATG
>DATGYU010000286.1:0-4410 GCA_035297625.1 Prolixibacteraceae bacterium | reverse complement strand
CGGTTTAAAAAGCATCAAAGAAAAGTATAAAGACCGCCTGGAGGAAACGGCACTGACCAGCGCACAACCTTCTGTTCAGGATTTAGACAATGGCAGGGACGTTTTCAGTAATGGATATTTAACCGACCCTGAATCAACCTCGGGGAGAGTACCCGTTTACAAAATCGACCCGGCGGTGGCAGAGCTATGCAAAACCGATCATCCGCAATGGATACTCAGCAGCTGGTGGTGGGCTTCCAACGACCCGGTTGAAAGGCACATGCATGAATCCATTATCAACAATTTCAATTTTGCCTATGTGTATAATTTTTTCTTTGACGCTGAAAAAGTAAAAGGCCAGCCCTACAAACCACTTCGTTCCCCATTTCATTAACACATGGCTGAAGCGATAGTGAAACAGAGAATACTTTATAGCAATATTAAAATAACTAAAGATTAACCAGCTTATGAAAACGTTACTTACACTGATTCTTAACATCCTGGTTACTGCAGCAATAGCGCAAAGCGAAACTTTTGATCTCACCAGCTATACTCTTCCTTCAAAACAAGGTGAATGGAAAAAAGAAGTGAAAGAAAATTTAGTCAGCTATACTAAAACTGATAATGTTAAAAGAACCTGGTGCCAGATAGGAATTTACAGGAGCACCGCAAGCAAAGGCAGTATTGAAGCCGATTTTGACAGTGAATGGCAGCTTTTGATTGCAACTCCTTATAATATTCAGGCGGAACCAAAGTCAGGTGGGATACAGGAAGCTGAAGGATGGGAAGTCAAAGTAGGTTCCGGCACTTTTTCTTTTAATAACAGCAACGCCCAGGCAATTCTGGCGGTTATGAGTGGCAACGACAGGGTTGTCAGCATTGTAGCCATTAACAACAGCCAGGATTACATGAGCCAGATTAAAAGTCTTTTGGAATCAGTTAGCCTGGCAAAACCTGATGGAAATTCAGAGGCCGAAAAAAATACCAGCACGGTAGTTTCTGAAAAACCAAATACAACGGTAAACCAGTCCGTCTTTGCATTTTCCTCCACTAATTTCGATGATGGATGGACAAGTACTGTACAGGAAGATTGGGTAGAGGTAATAAAAAGTAACATTAAAGTGCTCATACATTTCCCGAAAGACGGATCTATTTTCCCCGCCGACCCTGATGTGCTGACCAAAGGTGCATGGGATATTCTTGTAGCTCCCCGGTACAGCAATCTGAAAAATTTTAAAACAAGTTACGTTGAGGATTCTAAACGTCCTTATTTTGGAACGGGTAATGCTACAGAAAATAAAACCGGCAATTCTGTTTTTGTCGTGCTTTTCAGAAGAGGCGGCGGATGGATGGAAGTGGTGACACCTGACAACAATTCCTTTACACAGGAGTTTGGATTTAATCCGGAATCGATCAGATGGGGTTCTATCTCCGAATATATGGGTGGATGGGTATTGGACAATAGTAAGGGTTCAATTGTTAAAGCAGACGCTGAAATTTTTGACAAGTTAGAAAATATGGTTGGTTACAATAAATTTGCTGTAGCTGCATCCGACCTCAATAATTCCGGAGAATGGAAGGATCATTTTTCCAGCAATACATTTTACGCCAACTACTACACCGGAGCATATGCAGGTATGAGTACTTATTCATCATCAGCATGGTTTATATTCAAAGCCAGCTATAATTACCATTGGGAATTAGCGGCAATAAATTCTTTTGGAGGAATAGCGAATGCAGTACAAAGCAAAAGCGATGGCACTTTTAAATCTCTTAACGATTGGCAGCTTTATTTTTCGGACATGGAAGGCAAACCCAAAACATTTGATGTTTATTTTTCAGCCATCAAAGGCGGAAGGGTTTTGTGGATGAACGATGCAAATTATCCGGGTTCAGGAATTTTTACCGGATTTTCTTTATCTAAATAATCAGGATCATAAATAGATAATATCATCACCTGTATATTAAAATGACCAAAGATTAACCAGCTTATGAAAACGTTACTTACACTGATTCTTAACCTCCTTGTTACCGCAGTAATAGCGCAAAGCGAAACTTTTGATCTCACCAGTTACACTCTTCCTTCAAAAGGTGAATGGAAAAAAGAAGTGAAAGAAAATGTAGTCAGCTATACTAAAACTGATAATGTTAAAAGAACCTGGTGCCAGATAGGAATTTACAGGAGCACCGCAAGCAAAGGCAGTATTGAAGCCGATTTTGACAGTGAATGGCAGCTTTTGATTGCAACTCCTTATAATATCCAGGCGGAACCAAAGTCAGGGGGGATACAGGAAGCAGAAGGATGGAAAATCAAAGTAGGTTCCGGCACTTTTTCTTTTAATAACAGCAACGCCCAGGCAATACTGGCGGTTATGAGTGGCAACGACAGGGTTGTCAGCATTGTAGCCATTAACAACAGCCAGGATTACATGAGCCAGATTAAAAGTCTTTTGGAATCAGTCAAATTAACAATTCCGGAAACAAAATCGGAACTGTTACCGATTTCTGATTCTGAGACTTCAGCTATTACCGGCTCATGGGGTAAATCAAACAGTGTCGGTCAGATAAATAACAGGTTCGGCAATTATAGTTATAACAAACAGCAGTATTATTTTAACTCTAACGGCACCTACACTTTTCTCGGCAAAAACTATAGTGAACAGTACAATGAAACTTTATTAATAAAAGAAAGCGGCAAATATTCGGTAAACGGGAATAATCTGACAATTAATCCGGAAAACAGTGTGATTGAAGCATGGAGTAAAAAGAATGGAGGAGATAACTGGAACATGCTGAAGACAAGCCAGCAAAGGCCATTGGAAAAATTTACTTACAAATTCGCAATTGAAGAAAAAAACCTCGTATTGCAAGCCGATAGAGAAACACAGAGGGATGGTCGTTTCAGTAATGGAAATACATATTCTTACGGTCCTCCGGGAACCTTTACTCCGATTAAGCTACCGGGAGAATGATCTCACCACGTTCAAAACAAAATGGATAGAAAAAAGAAGTGAAACCTGTCGTAAAAAAAAGTGTGAGTGTGAGAGCTGGAGTTATTGCCTCCATATCCTGTCAATTCCATAGAACAGCGCCTTTGTAAGCACTGTTTCTCCGCCTCTTGAAAACATCCTGACCCCTGAGAATTTTTCTGAAGGAAATACCAGGTTGGTCATCACAAGGCTGCAATCATCCACGAATAATTCTACTGAAGATGCATCGACATAAATATGAAGCTTCAGGATCTTGCCTGCTTTATATGGTGCAGTGATTACTGATGCAAAATCTTTTGAAAAATCTGACCTGCCAGATTTTCTCCTGTCAACATAAAGTTGCTTTTTCAGTGGAGAATAGCCAATGATAAGTTTCTCATTGAGTGCATTCTCAAGGATCAATCCGATTGTATCTGCCCTGGAACCTGAGAGGTCAAATTCAGCAAGGATCTCGCTTTGCATAATATCCACTTCCCCTGCAGAAATCTCTTTTTCTCCTGTGATTATCAGATTCTTTACTGAAGCTGTATCGGCTTTCTGCCGAAGATCAATCAGCTCCCTGACCGGCTTTGATCTGAGAATGTAATGTCCTGATTCTTTTTTCAATTCCAGCTCCCGGGGTATTGTACTGGCACTCCTCCATACCTCAGTCGGGACAACAGTTGCATATTGCCAGTCGCTCATCCATCCAATGAAAATCTTTCTGCCATCATCATCCGGAATATTCGACCAGGTCACCCCGGCATAATTATCCCTGCCCCAGTCAACCCATTTTGCATCTGTCTCATCGGGAATGAATTTATGCCCATCGAATTTACCCGTAAAGTACTGTGTTGCCGACCCCCGGTTAGGACCCCCGGGATTTATACTTACAAGCATGACCCATCTGGTTTCGCCACTTCCTTCAACCTTCAGCGGGAAAAGATCAGGACATTCCCATACCCCACCGTGAGCGCCGGCCGTTGTGCCAAATTCAATTTCAAATTTCCAGTTTTTTATATCAGGTGAGGAATAAATATGAACCCTGTCGAAAACAGCCATTATGAGCTCCCATTTACCGTATTGTTTGTTCCAGAATAATTTCGGATCGCGGAAATCGCGTATTCCCGGATTTCTGAGAACCGGGTTCCCTTCAAATTTTGTCCAGGTCCTGCCTTTGTCTGTACTGTATGCAATACTTTGATTCTGAAATAATTTGCTTCCCTTTTTCTCCAGAACAGGATCGTGGGAGGTGAATATTGCAACCATCGCAGGGTTTTCTTTTGATCCGAAACCCGTGGTGTTGCCTGTATCGACGACCGCACTTCCTGAGAAAATATAACCAAGTGAATCGGGATACAATGCAACCGGAAGATGCTTCCAATGAAGAAGATCCCTGCTCACAGCATGTCCCCAGTGCATTGGTCCCCAAACAGAACTGTCGGGATAGTACTGATAAAAA